>NZ_JBHWPL010000075.1:0-9777 GCF_043424875.1 Trueperella sp.
AGAGAGGGAGACGACGCCATGGCGGGACAGAAAATCCGCATCCGTCTGAAGTCATATGACCATGAGGTCATCGACAACGCAGCGAAAAAGCTCGTCGACGAAGTTACCCGTACTGGAGCGTCGGTCGTGGGGCCGGTGCCGCTGCCAACCAAGCGCAGTGTTTTCACCGTTATTCGCTCGCCCCACAAGTACAAGGACAGTCGAGAGCAGTTCGAAATGCGTACGCATAAGCGACTGATCGACATTGTCGATCCGACTCTGAAGACCATTGACACCCTGCGTCGCCTGGATCTCCCGGCTGATGTCAGCGTCGAGATCAAGCTCTGAGGTAACGCATCATGACGAAGAACAAGACCGCCACGGCGCCTGTCAAGGCGCTCGTCGGCGTAAAGCTAGGAATGACCCAGGTGTGGGACGAGAACGCAAACCTCGTGCCCGTCACCGTGGTCAAGGTTGGCAAGAACGTTGTCACCCAGGTCCGCACCGAGGAAACGGATGGCTACTCGGCCGTCCAGATCGCTTCGGGCGAGCTGAAGAACAAGAACGTCACCAAGCCGCTCGCAGGCCACTTCGAGAAGGCCGGCGTTGAGCCGCGTCGTTTCGTTGCCGAGGTTCGCACGTCGGATGCCGACACCTACGAACTCGGCCAGGAGCTCGGCGTCGACACGTTCGAAGCCGGCGCCGTCGTCGACGTCGTTGGCAAGTCGAAGGGCAAGGGCTTCGCTGGAACGATGAAGCGTCACGGCTTCTCGGGCGGCAAGGCATCGCACGGTGCGCACCGCAACCACCGCAAGCCTGGCTCTATCGGTGGAGCAGCAACCCCGGGCCGCGTCTTCCGCGGCCAGAAGATGGCAGGACGCATGGGCAACGCCCGCGTCACCGTCCAGAACCTGACCATTCACGCAGTGGACACCGAGAACGACGTTCTCCTCGTGTCCGGCGCAATCCCCGGCAACAAGGGTAGCGCTGTCGTGATCCGTACTGCCGCGAAGGGAGCCTAACAATGGCAAACCTCAAGGTTGACGTCATCGATTTCTCTGGTGAGAAGTCTGGCGACATCACGCTCGACGAAGCCGTCTTCGGCCTCGAAGAGAAGAACATCGCTCTTTTGCACCAGGTTGTTAACGCACAGCTCGCCTCACGCCGCGCGGGCACGCACAAGACCAAGACCCGCGGCGAAGTCCGCGGTGGCGGCATCAAGCCGTGGCGTCAGAAGGGAACTGGTCGCGCCCGTCAGGGTTCGATCCGCGCACCGCAGTGGGTTGGCGGTGGAGTTGTTCACGGCCCGCAGCCGCGTGACTACACGCAGCGCACCCCCAAGAAGATGATCGCTGCAGCTCTGCGCCAGTCGCTCTCGGACCGTGCAGCACACGGCCGCGTGCACATCGTCAAGGGCTTCGTTGATGGCGACAAGCCGTCCACGAAGGCGGCACTCGGGCTTCTGCTCGAGGTGACGGACGGACGCGCCAAGTCGCTCGTCGTCGTTGATCGCACCGATGAGATCTCGATTCTCTCGCTGCGCAACGCTCCCGAAGCGCACATCATCTACGCCGATCAGCTCAACGCTTACGACGTGCTCGTGTCCGACGACGTCGTGTTCACCGAAGCTGCCTACGAGGCATGGACTTCCAAGGAGGAAACGAAGTGACTAACGCATCGTTCCACAACAAGGATCCTCGCGACGTCATCCTCGAGCCGGTCGCCTCTGAGAAGGCCGCACGTCTCGAAGATGAGGGCAAGTACACGTTCATCGTGCACCCCTCCGCGAACAAGACGGAAATCAAGCTTGCTATCGAGGAAATCTTCGGTGTCAAGGTTGAGTCCGTTAACACGCAGAACCGCCAGGGTAAGACCCGCCGCACCCGCGATGGCATCGGCCGCCGCAAGAATACCAAGCGCGCGATCGTCACTCTGCGTGAGGGTCAGATCGACATCTACGGCGATATCGTCGGCTAAGCCGGCGGAAAGTTATTGAGGAATAAGAACTCATGGGAATTCGCAAGCACAAGCCGACGACCCCTGGTCGTCGCGGTTCGAGCGTAGCCGACTTCGTCGAGATCACACGATCGACGCCGGAGAAGTCGCTCCTGCGCCCGCTCCCCAAGACAGGCGGCCGTAACAACCACGGACGCATCACCACCCGCCACATCGGTGGCGGACACAAGCGCCAGTACCGAGTGATCGACTTCCGTCGTCACGACAAGGATGGTATCCCCGCGAAGGTCGCGCACATTGAGTACGATCCGAACCGTACGGCTCGCATCGCCCTGCTCCACTACGCAGACGGCGAGAAGCGCTACATCCTCGCTCCGGAGAACGTGAAGCAGGGAACGATCGTCGAGAACGGCCCGTCCGCTGATATCAAGCCTGGCAACAACCTGCCGTTGCGCAACATCCCGGTTGGTACCGTGATCCACGCAGTTGAGCTTCGCCCGGGTGGCGGCGCCAAGATCGCCCGCTCGGCCGGCGCATCCGTGCAGCTCGTCGCTAAGGAAGGCAAGCTCGCTCAGCTGCGTATGCCCTCCGGCGAGATCCGCAACGTCGATGCGCGCTGCCGGGCAACCATCGGCGAGGTCGGCAATGCCGAGCAGGCCAACATCAACTGGGGCAAGGCAGGCCGTATGCGCTGGAAGGGCGTCCGCCCGACCGTCCGCGGTGTTGTCATGAACCCGTTCGACCACCCGCATGGTGGTGGCGAGGGCAAGACGTCCGGCGGACGTCACCCGGTTTCGCCATGGGGCCAGAAGGAAAAGCGCACCCGTCATCCCAACAAGCCCAGCGACAAGCTCATTGTGCGCCGTCGCAAGACTGGCAAGAAGCACTGATAGGAGTAGTTCGCTATGCCACGTAGTTTGAAGAAAGGTCCTTTCGTTGACGATCACCTTCAGAAGAAGGTTGACGAGCAGAACGACAAGGGTTCGAAGAACGTCATCAAGACCTGGTCGCGCCGGTCGGTTATCACCCCGGACTTCCTCGGTCACACATTCGCAGTCCACGACGGCCGCAAGCACGTTCCGGTGTTCATCACCGAGTCCATGGTTGGCCACAAGCTCGGCGAATTCGCTCCGACTCGTACCTTCAAGGGTCACGACAAGGACGATCGCAAGGGCCGTCGCCGGTAAGGCAGGAGAGGCAGGAAAATGGAAGCCAAGGCACAGGCGCGCTATGTTCGCGTCACGCCCATGAAGGCACGCCGTGTGATCAACGAGATCCGCGGATTGAATGCAGCCGACGCCCTGGACGTGCTCGAATACGCACCGCAGGCGGTTGCTAGGGACATTCGCAAGATCGTCCAGAGCGCAATTGCTAACGCCCGCTACGAAAGCGAGCAGGCAGGCGAGCGTTTCGACGACAGCGAGCTCAAGATTGTTGAAACCTACGTTGATGAGGGCCCGACCATGAAGCGCATTCGCCCCCGTGCACAGGGACGCGCAAACCGCATCCTCAAGCGCACGAGCCACATCACCGTCATTGTTGGTAACGAGAAGGGAGCCTAAGCATGGGACAGAAAGTAAACCCGATTGGTTTCCGTCTTGGAATCACCACCGATCACAGGTCGAAGTGGTTCACGGACTCCAACAAGGAAGGTCAGACCTACGCCGACTACCTCGGTGAGGACATCAAGATCCGCGACCTGCTTGAGAAGAACCTCGAGCGCGCCGGCATCTCGCGTGTCAACATCGAGCGTCGCAGCGAGCGCGTCGTCATCGACATCCACACCGCACGCCCGGGCATCGTCATTGGTCGTCGCGGCGTCGAGGCCGATCGTCTTCGCCAGGATCTCGAGAAGCTGACCGGCAAGGCCGTCCAGCTCAACATCCTCGAAGTCAAGAACCCCGAAGCTGACGCACAGCTCGTCGCACAGGGAATCGCAGAGCAGCTCGCTTCGCGTGTTTCCTTCCGTCGTGCCATGCGCAAGGGCATTCAGTCCGCTCAGCGCGCCGGCGCCAAGGGCATTCGTGTCCAGGTCTCCGGCCGTCTCGGTGGCGCAGAAATGTCGCGCTCGGAGTTCTACCGTGAGGGCCGCGTGCCACTGCACACCCTCCGCGCAAACATCGACTACGGCTTCTACGAGGCCCGCACCACGTTCGGACGCATCGGCGTCAAGGTGTGGATCTACCGCGGAGACATCACCGACGCCGAGTACTACCGCTCGCTAGCCGAGTCCCCGCGTGGTCGCGGTGGCCGTGGCGATCGTCGCGGTCGCGGCGGACGCGGTGGCGATCGTCGTCGTCAGAACCAGCAAGCCGAGCAGAACGCTCCGGCAGCAACCGAGGCTCCCGCTGCTCCCGCCGAGCAGACCGAGGCGCCGGCAACCCAGGAAACGGAGGCCTGAGTTACATGCTCATTCCCCGCCGAACAAAGCATCGCAAGCAGCATCGCCCCACTCGTAAGGGCATGTCCAAGGGCGGCAACAACTTGGCTTTCGGTGAGTACGGTATCCAGGCTCTTGAGCCGGCCTACGTTACCAACCGCCAGATTGAGGCAGCTCGTATCGCAATGACCCGTCACGTCAAGCGTGGTGGCAAGGTCTGGATCAACATCTTCCCGGACCGCCCGCTCACGAAGAAGCCGGCCGAAACCCGCATGGGTTCCGGTAAGGGCTCCGTCGAATGGTGGGTCGCCAACGTGAAGCCGGGCCGTGTGCTCTTTGAGCTCGCCGGCGTTGACGAGGGACTCGCGCGTGAGGCACTGTCCCGTGCCCAGCACAAGCTCCCAATGAAGACTCGTTTTATTTCCCGTGAGGATGGTGAATAATGGCTAAGGGCATTACCACTGAAGAGCTCGATCAGCTCAGCGACGAAGAGCTCGCAGAACGCCTGAAGGAATCGAAGGAAGAACTGTTCAACCTTCGTTTCTCGGCTGTGACCCACCGCCTAGAAGATTCCGGTCGTCTCAAGGAAGTGCGCCGCAACATTGCGCGCATTTACACGATCGCACGCGAGCGCGAGCTCGGAATCCGCACCGCCCCGACGGCTAAGAAGAAGTAGTGAGGTCGCAGATGAGCGAGCAGGAGAAGACAGAGACGACGCAGCGTAACTACCGCAAGGTTCGTACCGGTTACGTCGTCAGTGACAAGATGGACAAGACCGTTGTGGTCCAGGTCGAAGATCGCCGTAAGCATGGTCTGTACGGCAAGGTCATGACCCGTTCCAAGCGGATCAAGGCCCACGACGAGACTAACGAGGTTCGCGAAGGCGATCTCGTCCGCATCATGGAAACCCGACCGCTGTCCAAGACCGTGCACTTCCGCGTGGTCGAGGTCATCGAAAAGGCCAAGTGATTCTTGGGGCTCGCCCCAAGGAAGAGAACCCATCCGTTCGGCAAGGCTCAAGTTTGAGAACCGGCACGACGACAGGAGATATGTAAATGATCCAGCAGGAGTCGCGGCTTAAGGTCGCCGATAACACGGGAGCGAAGGAAATCCTTTGCATCTCCGTGCTCGGCGGTTCTGGCCGGCGCTACGCCGGAATTGGCGACGTCATCGTCGCCGCCGTCAAGGACGCAAGTCCGGGCGGAAATGTCAAGAAGGGCGAGGTCGTCAAGGCCGTCATCGTCCGCGCAAAGAAGAGCACGCGCCGTTCCGACGGCTCGTACATCAAGTTTGACGAGAACGCAGCAGTCATCCTCAAGAATGAGAATGAGCCACGCGGCACCCGAATCTTCGGACCGGTCGCACGTGAACTGCGCGATAAGCAGTTCATGCGTATCGTCTCGCTCGCACCGGAGGTGATCTAATGGCGAAGATCAAGAAGGGCGACTTCGTTCAGGTCATCGCAGGCAAAGATAAGGGCTGGCAGGGCACTGTTCTCGAGGTCGACACCGCGAATGATCGCGTGATCGTCGAAGGCGCAAACCGCGTCAAGAAGCACACCCGTGTTGGTCGTACCGACCGCGGTGCAGCTACCGGAGGAATTGAAACCATCGAGGCCCCGATCCACGTGTCTAACGTGATGCTCGTCGGTCCAGACAAGAAGCCGATCCGCGTGGGATTCCGCGAGGTTGAGGTGGAGCGCGACGGCCGCAAGAAGATCATGCGTGAACGCATTGGTCGCCGTGGTGGAGAGGAGATCGAGCTGTGACTCAGCCTCGTCTGAAGACTAAGTACCGCGAGGAAGTCCTCCCGGCACTGCAGAAGGAATTCGACCACGCGAACGTGAACAACGTCGGTGGCGTCGAGAAGATCGTCGTCAACATGGGTGTGGGAGACGCAGCACGCGACTCCAAGATCCTCGACGGCGCGATTGCCGACATCACCGCCATCACGGGCCAGAAGCCGCAGGTCACCAAGGCTCGCAAGTCGATCGCGCAGTTCAAGCTGCGCGAGGGCCAGCCGATTGGCTGCCACGTCACCCTTCGCGGTGACCGCATGTGGGAGTTCCTTGATCGCCTGCTGTCCACCGCACTGCCGCGCATCCGCGATTTCCGCGGCCTGTCGCCCAAGCAGTTCGATGGCAACGGCAACTACACGTTCGGCCTGACCGAGCAGACCGTGTTCCACGAGATCGACATGGACAAGATTGATCGCGTCCGTGGCATGGATATCACCGTTGTCACCACCGCGACGACCGACGACGAGGGGCGCTCTTTGTTGCGTCAGCTCGGCTTCCCGTTCAAGGAGAACTGACAATGGCAAAGACTGCTCTAAAGAATAAGGCGGCTCGGAAGCAGAAGTACGCGGTGCGCGCATACACGCGCTGCCAGCGTTGCGGACGCCCCCATTCCGTCTACCGTAAGTTCGGCCTGTGCCGAATCTGCCTGCGCGAGATGGCCCTTGCGGGCGAACTCCCAGGTGTGAAGAAGGCAAGCTGGTAAGAAACTACGTCGAAGGTCCGAAGAGGAAACCACGACGAGGAAGGGCTGAGGCCCGATGTCTATGACAGACCCGATCGCAGACATGCTCACGCGTCTGCGCAACGCCAATTCGGCGTTCCATGAGTCGGTTGAAATGCCGTACTCGAAGATGAAGGCATCCATTGCCGACATCCTCAAGCGTGAGGGATACATCGACGGATTTAACGTCGAAGACGCAAACGTGGGCAAGACGCTCACACTAACCCTGAAGTACGGCCCGAACCGTGAGCGCTCGCTCGCTGGCCTGCGCCGTATCTCGAAGCCGGGACTGCGCGTGTACGCGAAGTCCACGAATCTTCCTCAGGTCCTCGGCGGCCTGGGCGTGGCCATCTTGTCCACGTCCTCCGGCCTGCTTACCGACCGCGAGGCCAAGGACAAGGGTGTAGGTGGGGAAGTCCTCGCCTACGTCTGGTAAGCGAAAGGAGCATCATGTCACGTATTGGTAAGCTCCCGATCGCCATCCCGTCCGGCGTCGAGGTCAAGGTTGATAACCGTGTCGTTACCGTTAAGGGACCGAAGGGCGAACTGACTCAGTCCGTTCCCCAGCCCATCACGGTTGAGGTGGAGGGCGAGGAAATTCTCGTCAGCCGTCCGAACGACGAGCGCGAATCGCGTTCACTTCACGGTCTGACCCGCACGCTCATCTACAACAACGTTGTGGGTGTGACGGAAGGTTACAAGAAGGATCTTGAGATCAACGGCACCGGTTACCGCGTGCTCGCCAAGGGAACGGACCTCGAGTTCTCCCTCGGCTACTCGCACACGATCACCGTCAAGGCTCCGGAAGGCATCACGTTCACGGTTGATGGCCCGACGAAGTTCTCGGTGGCCGGTATTGACAAGCAGCTGGTTGGCGAACTCGCCGCTAGCATCCGCAAGCTACGTAAGCCAGAACCGTACAAGGGTAAGGGCATTCGCTACGTTGGCGAACACGTGCGCCGCAAGGCTGGAAAGGCTGGTAAGTAATGGCTACCAAGGCAAAGTACGCAGCGCGTAAGCGCCGTCACCAGCGCCTGCGCAAGCGCGTCGTTGGCACCGCCGAGCGTCCCCGCCTGGCAGTTGCCCGCTCGAACCGCAACATGATCGCTCAGGTCATCGACGATTCGGCTGGCATTACCTTGGCATATGCATCCAGTCTCGAAGCGGACTTCCCGTCCGACCTCGAGAACAAGGTTGCAGTCGCTCGCGAAGTTGGCGAGCGCGTAGGTAAGCGTGCGGTCGACGCCGGCATTTCCGCCGTCGTTCTTGATCGCGCTGGAAACAAGTATCACGGTCGTGTGGCCGCGGTTGCCGATGGCGCCCGCGAAGCCGGCCTGACCCTGTGATCTGGAACGAGAGGATATAGACATGGCTGCAGAGCAGCGTGGACGCCGCGAAGGCGGCGATCAGCGCGAAGAGCGCCGCGATCGCCGTGAAGGGCGTCGCAACGAGCGTCGTTCCGATCGTCGCGATGACAGGAACGCATACATCGAACGCGTCGTGACCATCAACCGTGTTGCCAAGACCGTCAAGGGCGGTCGTAACATGTCCTTCACCGCACTCGTTGTGGTGGGAGACGGCAACGGCACCGTTGGTGTTGGTTACGGCAAGGCCAAGGAAGTTCCCGCAGCAATTGCTAAGGGCACCGAAAAGGCCAAGAGGAACTTCTTCAAGGTTCCGCGCATTGGCACCACCATCCCGCACCTGGTTCAGGGAGAGGACGCAGCTGGCGTTGTCCTTCTGCGCCCGGCGTCGGCTGGTACCGGCGTAATTGCCGGCGGCCCGGTCCGCGCCGTCATGGAGGCCGCAGGCATCCACGACATCCTGACCAAGTCGCTTGGCTCGTCCAATGCCATCAACATTGTCCGTGCGACCATCGCAGGTCTGAAGCAGCTTGAGCAGCCTGAGGCAGTGGCAGCGCGCCGCGGCCTTCCGGTTGACGAAGTTGCTCCGCGTGCGATGCTGCGCGCCCGTGCCGAGCACGAGGCCAAGGAACGCGAAGATGCCGAACTCGAAGCCCAGCGCGAAGAGAACGAGGCAGCTGCCGCAGGAGTTGGTGCATGATGCTGAAGATTACGCAGAAGAAGGGCCTTGTTGGCTCGAAGCAGAACCAGCGCGAGACGATGCGCTCGCTTGGTCTGAAGAAGATTCACCAGAGCGTGACCCTTCCGGATAATCCCGCAGTTCGCGGAATGATCCAGAAGGTCCAGCACCTGGTCGAAGTGGAGGAGGTCGACTAATGGCTGATTCGACACAGAATTCTGAGCCTTTGAAGATCCACGACCTGCGCCCGGCACCCGGCTCGAACAAGCCGAAGATCCGCGTCGGACGCGGCGAGGGTGGCAAGCGCGGTAAGACCGCCGGCCGCGGTACCAAGGGTACCTACGCTCGCAACACGGTTCGTCCCGGGTTCGAAGGTGGACAGATGCCACTTCACATGCGTCTGCCCAAGCTTCGCGGCTTCAAGAACCCGGCGAAGGTGTACTTCCAGGTCGTCAACCTTGACGCGCTGAACGAGCTGTACCCCGATGGCGGAGACGTCACGGTGGACAGCCTCGTTGAGAAGGGCGCAGTTCGCAAGAACCGCCCCGTCAAGATCCTCGGCTCGGGCGAGATCAACGTCAAGGTCAACGCGACCGTCGACGCGTGGTCGGGCTCGGCTCAGGAAAAGATCGAGGCTGCAGGCGGAACGCTCACGAAGCGCGATGCCTAAATGCTTGATGGGTCGGCTTCCACCTCAGCGTGGAAGCCGACCTTTCTTTTGCCATTAATTTTTCATTCAATTACCTCGTCATCTGTGGCATATACGGCACTCATTGGGTGTTAGGCAATCCTTCGGTAACGGGTATAGTGAAGCGGTGTCGCATGTGCGGCCCAGTACCACATCGGTACACATATGCTCGGTTCGCACGGCCGAGCAAGCGACGGCCATCCGGCCGGCAT
>NZ_JBHWPL010000076.1:0-5804 GCF_043424875.1 Trueperella sp.
GCATCAGCTCGACGGCCTTTTTGGAATCATCACATAAATCGCCGATTCTTCACACCCTCCACCGCCTCAAGTGATCGGAGGTCAGCGCGCCAATCCTCGATCCGCAAACTGCCAGAGAGCACCAGAACGCCGAATTAACACGCCTGCGCATTTATGGAACGAAAGTCTGAGCTAACTACCACGCACTGCGCAATCCGCGAGGATTCACCGATTCCTGGCCATCTTACTGTTCACACCCCACAAAATCCCTTGATTATTCACAGTCAAACCGCGATTACCCTAGACATCAAAGAAATCTAATATACAGTTGTCAATACCCCAGACCACCCCTATGACGAGGTGACTAATGACCACACACGATCCGGTGACAACCACAGAAGAAGAATCCGAGCACACCCCCAAGTGGGGCATGGTGATTGACCTGCAAAAGTGCGTCGGCTGCGACTCCTGCACGGTCGCATGTAAAGCTGAAAACCGCACTCCCCCGGGCGTCTCCTACAACGTGGTGCTCGAGGAGGAAGTTGGTACGTTCCCGAACGTGCGTCGCATGAACATTCCACGCCCCTGCATGCAGTGCGACGATCCACCTTGCGTGCTCGTATGTCCGGCGAACGCAACCTACAAGGGCGACGACGGCGTGGTCGTCATCAACAAGGATCGGTGCATCGGGTGCAGATACTGCATCACTGCCTGCCCCTACGGCGCCCGCTCCTTCGACTTCGGCGAAACCTACGAAGACGAGATGGTTGGCTTCAACGAACTACAAGTCAACGAGTGGGGAACCGAATTCGGTGAACGTGGTGGCCCATGGTCGCCCCCGGTCGGACAGGTTCGCAAGTGCACCTTCTGCGCCCACCGTATCCCCCGCGGCGAAGAGCCGGCCTGCGTGGAAACATGCATCGGCGACGCTCGCTACTTTGGTGATCTCAACGACCCCAATTCAGTGGTCACGAAGTTTGCCTCAGATCCACGTGCTTTCCGCCTCAAAGAAGAGGCTGGCACCAACCCCAGCGTTTACTACTTGAGGTGATGGAAAATGTCGCAAACACTTGAACGTGAAAAGGTCGAGCGGTCCGAACCCAAGGATCAGACGAAGTCGAGCGGAATCCGTCGCTTCCTCAATGAGGGCAACGGCCGCGAGCCATTCCTGCGCCCCAAGGGTCGGATGATCTGGTACGGCATTCTTGCGATTGGAATCCTCGTCGGCATTCCTGGCGTTATTGCCCGTCTGACCCAAGGGCTCCAAATGACCGACCTTGGCCCGCAGATGCCGTGGGGCCTGTGGATCGCCGCCTACATTTTCTTCGTCGGCCTGTCGGCGGGAGCCTTCCTGCTGTCGACTCTGGTCTACGTCTTTGGCATGTACCAATTCGAAACAATTGGTCGAGCGGCCCTGCTCTCCGCAATCATTTCGATGTTCGTGGCGCTAGCGCTGATCGGCATGGACCTAGGTGCCCTCCACAAATTCCCGTGGGTATTCGACCAATTCCACTGGTCATCCCCGCTGTCGTGGGAGGTCAGATTCTACGTCCTGTACATCGCGCTCCTCATCGCCGAGCTCATCATTGCAGTGCGTTTGCATCGCGGTTTGGCGAAGAGGCCGGAGCGGTCCAAGCTCTGGATGAAGATTCTCGGAATCATCGGTATTCCTCTCGCGATCGTCGGCGTGCACGGCGGAACCGGTTCGATTTTCGCCGTCGTTCAGACGCGCTCGGGCTGGTACGGCGGACTCTTCCCGATCATCTTCGTGGTCTCCGCAATGGTCTCCGGTACGGCGCTGCTGATGGCAGTGAACTACTGGCAGGCGCGCGGCACGGGCCGCAAGCCGGATAACACGCTCCTGCGCGGGCTGAGCCGAGTGCTCCTCGCGGCCGTGCTTATCGACATGCTGCTGACCTTCTACGAGTACCTCATTCCGTTCCTTGCCCACGACGACGCCCATCACGAGATCCTTCAAATCCAAGCGACAGGGCCGTACTGGTGGACGTTTATCGTCATGCAGTTGCTCATGGTCATGATCATTCCAGCAATCATTTTGCTCAGTCCGCTGTCAAAGAAGACGGGCTGGATCGTAGCCGCAGCAATGATGGTGGTTATAGGCGTGTTCGGCGTGCGCCTGAACATCGTCATTCCGCCCATGATTCCGGGAGTGATCGAGGGGTACCCGGACAACGCATACTTCCCCACCCTGCTCGAGTGGTCGCTCGTTGCGTTCTTCGTCTTTGGAGGCGCGATGCTCTACTCGCTCGTCTCCGAGTGGCAGCCCATTCACGAGCCCGCGCACGAGGCTCACGACGTCGTCCACGACGACGAGGCCGCAGCACACGCGTCGCGCACGGCTGACGATAATGCGGCTGACTCGCCCGTTCGCACTGGGACGAGAGAGCCAGGCCCGACCACGCACATCACGCCCGCCGAAGGAGTTCAGTCATGACTCAGACACAAAATACAGATAATCAGGCGACCGCCGCTGATTCTGCGGAAAAGCAGGACGGCAAGTTCAACGTCAATCGCCGCAAGTTCATCGGTGGTGCGGCAGCCGTAGCTGGCGCCGCCGCGATGGCCTATACCTTCCGTCAGGGCTTCGAGGACCCCTACCTTGAGCCCACCCAGCACGGTCGCGGCGACTACGTCGACAGATACGATGAAACCGACGTCGTCCATTCGATGTGCATGATGTGTAACACCTGGTGCACGATCAAGGTCCGACTCGCTGATGGCGGTGACACGGGAGCCACGGCGCAGGTACGCAAGATTGCGGGCAACCCATACTCCCCGCTCACGACCCAGCCGGTTGGCCCTATCCCCTACGACACGAGCCCTGCCGACGCCGTCAAACCGCTCAACGTCATGAGTCGCGATTCGCGTTCGCGATCGGGTGGCATTGCGTGTCTGAAGGGTCAGGCGGGCATCCAGATCGCCCACGATGCCAAGCGCATCAAGCAACCGATGAAGCGTGTTGGCGAGCGCGGCGAAAGCAAGTGGAAGACGATCTCGTGGGAAGAAGCCCTCGACGGGATCCTCAACGGCGATTCCGAACTTGGCACGCCCGGCCTCACGGAGTGGTACCAGTTCGTACCCGAAGAGCCGGTGATGACCGACAAGGAAGCTGTCGACAACGGCGAGATGACCCAGGAGGAGTTTGAGGACAAGTGGGGCGAGGCCCTGATTGACCCCAAGCGCCCCGAGCTCGGGCCAAAGGCGAATCTGCTCTCAATCATGGCTGGCGATCGCCAGCAGATCGTCGGCAATCGGTGGGCGAACAACATGTTCGGCACGATCAATCAGGTCAACCACGGCGGAACCTGTGGTGTGACGGGCGTGTTCGCTAATGCGCGCTCGCATCCGGACGACGGCCACAAGCGCATGTACGGCGATATTGACTACGCCGACTACCTCATCGTCTGGGGTTCGGAGCCGCTCGTGGCGCAGAAGGGTCCGACCTTCCTCGCACCGCGCGTTGGCCTTGCTCGCGAACGCGGTATGAAGATGGTGGTCATCGACCCGAAGCTGTCGAAGTCCGCCGAGAAGGCCGATCTGTGGGTTCCCGTCAAGCCCGGCGAAGACGCGTGGCTTGCGTGGGGCATCATCCGCTGGATCATCGAAAATGAGCGCTACGACGAGCAGTATTTGCGAGCACCGAGCAAGGATGCGGCCACCGAAATCGGCGAGCCGACCTACTCGGACGCGACGCACCTCGTCGTCGTCGACGAGGGCGAGGACTGGAAGACGAAGCCGAAGCTCAACGTCGTCCACATGGGTATCGGCGAGGCGCCCGAAGAAAAGGGGCAGCTCCCAGAGCCCCTGTGTATGGTCAACGGCGAGCTCCAGCCGGTGAACTCGGTGACGGAGTTGGCAGATCTCGAGGTCGACACGACGGTTGAGACGCCGGATGGGCCCGTGAAGGTCAAGTCGGCATTCACGCTGCTCAAGGAGCGCGCGATGGAGCACGAGCTCGACACCTACGCCGAGCGTTCTGGAACGACGGCGGACGTCATCTCGGAGATCGGAAACGATTTCACCTCGCATGGCAAGCGCGCTGTCATCATGAGCTATCGCGGGCCGGCCATGCACGCCAATGGCTACGACGCCATTCGCGCGATCAACTACATCAACTTCCTCATCGGAAATCACGATTGGAAGGGCGGGCACATCACGGGACAAAAGCAGTACACCCCATGGGGTGGCCGCTACGATATCCAGGCCGGCGTGCCAAACGCGCGCAAGGCGTGGGGAATGCCCATCACCCGTGAGCGCACGAAGTACGAGACGACGTCGTTCTTCAAGGAGGATGGTTACCCCGCCAAGCGCAGGTTCTACCAGTTCCCTGGAAACCTGTGCCACGAGGTTATTCCCTCGGCGGAGGCGGGCTATCCGTACTCGCTCAATGCGCTGTTCATTCATCGCCACTCCCCAGTCAATTCCTCGCCCAACGGGCGCGCGATTGCGGAGACGCTCAAGAAGCAGGACAAGATCAAGCTGCTCGTCGTCTTCGATATCACGATGGGTGATACCGGCGTGTTCGCGGACTACCTGCTCCCGGATCTGAGCTACCTCGAGAGGTTCTCTCAGGAGGCCCCATACCCGGCCCAGCAGTACGCCGTCACGCAGCTTGGTCAACCGACCACGCGCATCTTCGAGGGACCGCGCCCGGTTGAGGTCACCTACATGGAGATCGCGAAGGCGATGAACCTACCCGGCATTGGAGACAATGCGTTTGGCGACGGCGTCCACTGGAACACCTACGAGGACCTGTGGATGAAGGTCGCTGCCAACGTGGCGTTCTCCGGCGGAGATCCGGTGCCAGATGCGAATGCGGACGAGATGCGAATCTTTGAGGAAACCCGCAACAAGGTCCTCAAGGACAACTTCGATATCGAGACGTGGAAGGCCGGAGTCACGGAAGAGGAGTGGCCGAAGGTCGTCTACGTGCTTAATCGCGGTGGCCGGTTCGAAGAACACGGCAAGGACCGCGAGAACGGCTACGACCCGGAGAACCCCGAGTGGCTGAAGTACCGCTACGAGGGCCTGTGCCAGTTCTACGAGCCCAGAGTTTCGGCTGCGAAGGATCCCATTACCGGCGAGTTCTTCGACGGCATGGCACGTCTTCGCGAGATCACCCGCGCCGATGGCACCCCGATTCCGGGGCCAGACGAGGGCTATCCGCTGAAGATGATCTCGTGGAAGGCGCGCACGCAGGGTACGCACCGCACGGTGAACTCGGCGTGGTTGCGCGAGCTCCGCCCGTCGAATTACCTCAATATTAATACCGTCGACGCCAAGGAGCGCGGTATTGAAAACGGCGATAAGGTTCGCTTGAAGTCGCCCACGGGCGAGATTGAGGCCGTAGCGATGGTCACGGAAGGTATCCGGCCGGGCGTTGTCGGTGCCGATGCCACGATGGGTCACACCCAGTACGGATCCAAGCCCTACGAGCTCGATGGCGAAGTGATCTCTCCGCCGAACGAGTATGGCCACGGCGACGCCGTTCAAACGATCGTTCCTGGAAAGGAAGAACTCGGGTACGCAGGGCCGCGCGACGCCGGATTCGGAGTCAACGAATTGCTCGTTGGCGAAGATTTCATCGGTGGCGGTGGCATGTCCGATCCGCTCGGTGGCAGCGCTGCCCAGCTCGACACGTGGATTGAGATCGAGAAGGTCTAATGACCGACGGCTCGAACGAGCGTGGGACCTCGCAATCCACCAGCGGGTCCCACGCTCGCTACTCCCCTGTTGGCATCGCGCAGACTCTGGCGGCGGGCGAGGCATTGCGATGCGACATGGCCGACGAGCGCCACAGACAG
>NZ_JBHWPL010000077.1:0-5439 GCF_043424875.1 Trueperella sp.
GCGCGATTCCCTCGATCTGCGAGGACGCTATTGCTTCAGATCGAAGGAGGAAGCGGGATAGATCTTCGAGCTCTGCGACGCCGTCGGCGCCGGTCAGGGAGTGAACTCGCCGCTCAACCATCAAGAGGTAGCTACTCAACTCGGGATCGAGCTGGAGGGGAAGCGTACACAGCCGGTCCGGCGTGAAGTAATGAAACGTGCCTCCTGCGCGATTGGCACGGCCGCGCAGTCCCTGCCAGTGCGTGTTACAGCGCGCTACTGCTGGAGCAGCTTCCTGATGCGCTGCGGCGAGACCTTGCCCGCCGTGCCTAGTTGCTGCGCAAACAGCGAGACCCGCAGTTCCTCAACCATCCACCGCGCCTTTTGTAGTGTCTGAGCGCGCTGGGCGTTGTACCCTTCGGAGGAAAACTCCTCGAGCTCGGCGTCCACCCGGTCCTCGACGTCGGCGATCTGCCACGCGAGCGAATCGTCAGCCGCAGGATTCGTCGCCGCCTTTTCGATCCGCAGCTTGGCCGCCTGCAGGTAGCGGATCAGGTGCGGGAAGTACTCCTCGGGCGTGGCCGAAATAAAGCCGTCATAAACTAGCGCGCTCACCTGCGCGCGGACGTCCGTCACCGTATTAATCAGCGCGAGCGACGACGATTCCCGGATCAGCGCATCCACCTCGCTGTAGGCGTGCAGAATCCGAACCGTTGCCTTGACCAGCTGATAAACCTCGTCCTCGAGGCGCTCGCGAGCATGCGTGCGCACTTCGTCGTAGGCCGTGCGCGTGCGCAGCCGACCGAGCGGGTTGGAGGTGGCCTTCGCCCAGCGGTCGGCGATATTGCGCGTCGCGGCCAGCTGAAGATCGTCGACGAGCGCCTCGGTGCTCGGGTACGGCGTGGCCGCGAGCGTGAGCGCCTCCTCGCCGGTCCACCGGGAGGTCACGCGCGATTCGGGAAGCGCGAGGTCGATGGCAAGTAGCCGAATCAGGCCACGGCGATGATCGCGCACCTGCTCAGCCGGCTCGGCGAGCACGCGCAGCGCAACATTGACGTCGCCCTTCGCCGGCACCTCCACAAATGCGGGGTATCCGCGCACCGTCATCCCGCGCGGGCCAGTCGATTCGACGACGTCGGGCAGCTCCGGCAAGCTGGCCGGCCACGTCTCGAGATTGTCCGCATCGGGAACATTCCACGCCGGCGCGGACGCCCGCCGGTGCCCGCCCTCGCGCGCCGCGTGACCGGCGTCGTCAGCGCTGTGGCTGGACTCGGCGCAGGCGCCGGAACCAGTGCCCTGGCCGGACGATCCGGCGTCGTGTTCTGAAGCGGTACCGCGCAGGAGCTGCTCGCGCGCCTCGTCGAGCGCCTGCGCCACCGCGCCCTTGACCACCGACTCAACCGCCGAGCGGGTCTGGGGTGCGAGGCGGCGTTGCAGTTCCGAGATCGACGGGCCCTCGTCGAGTACAGCCCCGCGCTCCGAGCGCACGCGGAACGTGATCTCCAGATGCGCGGGCAGCGTGACGGCCGCCCAGTCCGCGGGCTCAATATCGATCTGGCGCAGGCGGCGCACCGCGTCCGTGAATGCCTCGCGGAACGAGGGCGCGCCGGGCTGGCCGTGCGCGACGTCCTCCCACGTGGGCAAGAGCGCGGAGATTTCGCGCGCGACGTCGGGCGCCGGCACCAAGTTGCGGCGAACCGGCTTGGGCAGCGCGCGAATTGTGGCGACGACGACCTCGTCCAGCATCCCGGGAACCAGCCAGTCGAAGCCGTCGTCGGTGAGCTGAGGCAGCAGCGTGACCGGCACGTCGATTGTCAGGCCGTCGGCGTGCTTGCCGGGGGAGAAGTGGTACTCGATCGGGAGCGTGATGTCGCCCTGGATCCATTCGCCGGGGAAGTCGGCGTCGGAGACCGACGTGGCGCCGAGGAGGAACTCCTGCGTGAAGTTCAGCAGATCCGGATTGTTCTTCTGCTCCTTTTTCCACCACGAATTGAAGTGTCCGCCGGAGACGATCCGATCGGGAAGCCGCTCGTCAAAGAACGTGAACTGAGCGTCGTCGTCGGCGACTAATCCCACCTGCCGCAACCGCTGCTCGACCTCGCGCGCCTCCTTCAGCTCTCGCTCGTTGTGCTTCGCGAACGCGTGGTGATGGCGCCAGCCGCCCTCGACGAGGCCGTGGCGGATGAACATGTCGCGGGCGAGTTCGCGCGCGGACTGCGTGCCGATCTTCGACAGGAGTACGCGGCGGTCGGCGATGATGGGCAGGCCGTAGAGCGTGACTTTTTCGTGCGCCATTGCGGCGCCCTGGCGCGTGGACCAGAACGGCTCCGAGTACTGGCGTTTGACGAGGTGAGCGCCCACTTGTTCGACCCACTCGGGCTTGATGCGGGCCACCGTGCGGGCGAACAGGCGCGAGGTTTCCACAAGCTCGGCGGCCATGACCCAGTCGGGATTGCGCCGGTGTAGGCCGGATCCGGGCCAGATGACGAAGCGCGTGCCGCGAGCGCCGAGGTAGTCCTTCGTTCGCTCGTCCCACGAGCCGAGGTTGGACAGCAGGCCCACAAGCATTGAGATGTGGATGGACTCGGCTGCGGGCGTGTCCGCGGACTGGCCGAGGGCCTTGACCGCCCGCGCGACGTCCTGGTTGTGCGAGTTATCCTTCTCCTCGTCGGCCGCTTCGCGCAGCTGCGCCTTGGTGGGGAGCTTGATCGGCTTGAGTTCGATGCCCAGCGGGCGCGAGAGTTCGCGTAGCTGCTGGACGACGTCCTGCCACTCGCGGAAGCGTAGCCAGTTGAGGTACTCGGCGCGGCACATGCGCCGGAAGGCGGAGCCGGAGAGCTCGCGCTGCTGTGTGCGAAGGTAGCGCCAAAGGTTGAGGTAGGCGAGAAAGTCGGAGGTGCGATCCACGAAGCGGGCGTGGAGCTGGTCGGCCTGAGCGCGGAACTCCGCGGGGCGCTCGCGAACGTCTTGGACGGACATCGCCGCAACCAGCACAAGAACCTCGGAGGCGGCGTCGTTCTTCACGGCTTCGAGCAGCATGCGGCCGAGGCGCGGGTCGATGGGAAGTTGGGCGAGGGCACGGCCCGTGTCCGTGAGCAGGTGCGTTCCCGAGCCGACGACGGTGCCGTGGGCATCCGCGCTCATCGGCTCGAGGGCGCCGATCTCCTCGAGGAGTTGGACGCCCGCGCGCACGGCCCGCATGTCGGGCGGATCGATGAACGGGAAGTCCTCGACGGAGCCGAGGTTCATCGAGGCCATCTGGAGGATGACGGATGCGAGCGAGGTGCGCTGGATTTCCGGCTCGGTGAACTCGGGGCGGGCCGCGAAGTCGTCCTCGGAGTACAGGCGGATCGCGATGCCGTCGGCCACGCGGCCCGAGCGGCCGGACCGCTGATTCGCCGACGCCTGGGAAATCGGCTCGATCGGAAGGCGCTGAACCTTCGTCTTATTCGAGAAGCGCGAGATGCGGGCGGTGCCCGGGTCGATGACGTACCGAATGCCCGGCACGGTCAGCGACGTCTCGGCGATGTTCGTGGCGAGGATGATACGCCGATGGTTGGAGCGCTGGAAGATGCGGCGCTGCTCGTGGCCCGACAGCCGCGCGAACAGCGGCAGAATCTCGACGGCGTTCGGCACCGACGAGCGACCGCCCGGCTCCACGTAGCGATTTCCGAGCTCCTCCTCGAACGCCCTCTCGGTATCGCGGATCTCGCCCTCGCCAGAGAGGAAGACGAGGATGTCGCCCGGGCCCTCGGCCATGAGCTCGGCGGCGGCATCGAGGATTCCCGAGACCTGATCCTGGGCTTCCGCGCGCGTGAGTTTTTCGCGCCCTTCGTGCTGGCCGGACGTCCCGTGGGTGTTGGCCGAACCCCTGCCTCGGGCGGTCAGACTTGGTCCCTCGGAAGGGGTTTGCCCACCGCCCTGGCCGACTGCGTCGTCCCAGCCGTCGTCGTGACTGGCTGTGCCGTCGTCGTAAAGCGGCCGATAGCGGATCTCCACGGGATAGGTGCGGCCGGAGACCTCGATGATCGGCGCTTCGTTGCCGGGGAAGCCGCCGTACATGTGCTGGCCGAAGTGTTCGGCGAAGCGCTGCGAATCGATTGTTGCGGAGGTGATAATGACTTTGAGGTCGGGGCGTCTCGGCAGGAGGCGGGCGAGGTAGCCGAGAAGGAAGTCGATGTTGAGGGAGCGTTCGTGGGCTTCGTCGATGATGATGGTGTCGTATTTGCGCAGCTCGGGGTCCGACTGCGTTTCGGCGAGGAGGATGCCGTCGGTCATGAGCTTGACGAGCGTGGTGCGTGAAACCTGCTCGGTGAACCGAACCTGATAGCCGATCGCCCCGCCGAGTTCCACGCCGAGTTCTTCGCAAATGCGATCCGCAACAGAGCGGGCGGCAAGGCGCCGTGGCTGGGTGTGACCGATCATGCCGGTGATGCCACGGCCAAGCTCGAGGCAGATCTTGGGTAGCTGGGTGGTTTTTCCTGAGCCCGTCTCGCCCGCGACGATCACCACCTGGTTGTCGCGGATCGCCGCCGCGATATCTTCTCGGCGAGCCGAGACCGGCAGTTCCTCCGGGTACGTGATCGCCGGGAGTGTCGCGCGCCGGGCGTCCAGCTCCTGCGGCGAGTACGGGCGCGGGCCGCGGGGCTTGTTGCTGCGGGGGTTGTTGGTGCGCCGGGGGTTGTTGGTGCGGCGGGGGTTGTTGGTGCGCCGCTTCTCGCGACCCTGATCGTCACCTGCCGGCCGGCTGCCCTGCTGGTTCTCGCGACGCTGACTCCCGCCGCGTTGGTTCTTGCCGCCGCCACTGCCGCTGGGCTTGCTGCCGCCGCGTTGGTTCTTGCCGCGCCCCCGACGTCGTCGGCCCGCTTCACGGCGCGATGATTCGGCCCGCTCGTGCGGGCGCGAGGGATCGGGAGTCGGATTGGCCATCGGGACTATTGTGCCAGATGTCGTCCCGGTGCCTTATTTCAGGAGGCGGGCGAGGGTTCTCCCAAGCGGCGTACTGTTCGGGTTGGTTTTTGGTGGGCGGCGTACCTATCGGAGGAGGGCGTACCTTTCGAGGGGGTCTGCAACCCGTTTGGTACGCCGCCTAGACGAGAGGAACCCGTTTGGTACGCCGGCTAGCGAGGGTTGGGTCGGTTGGGTTCGCCGTCGGCCCGCTCGCGACCCGTTTAGTGCGCCGCCTGCGGAGGTTTGGCCCGTTTGGTGCGTCGGGGAGCTCGGGCAGCGCTTGGCAGGGCTGGGTGACGGGCATTTTCGCCGTCGACGACGGCCGAACGTGGGAGCTCGCCGGGTAGCCGGCGGTGAATCGTGATTGAAAGCGGGCCGGGCGCACGCCCGGCCCAGCTACATCCTCAGTTGTCGTGCAGCGTATTGAAGTTGAACGCGGATTCTTTGATGTCGAAGATGTCCACGACGAAGACGAGCGTGTCATCGCCCTTGATGCCGGCGCGCGGATTG
>NZ_JBHWPL010000078.1:0-5556 GCF_043424875.1 Trueperella sp.
ATCGCACCGGTGATACCGCGGTTAATGTACACGTTGCCGGCCTGCACGTGGTCAAGCCAGTAGGCAATCTCGTCGCTATCGAGCGAGTGGATGCCGGCGGTCAAGCCGAACTCCACCGCGTTCTGGATCTCGAGTGCCTCCTCGAGCGTATCCGCCCGCATGATCGCCAGTACGGGGCCGAAGTACTCGGTCATGTGCGCGTCGGAGCCGGGCTGGACGCCCTCGCGGATACCCGGCGTCCACAGCCGTCCCGTCTCATCCTTTTGCTCCGGCTTGAGCAGCCAGCTCTCGCCCGGTTCAAGCTCGGTGAGACCGCGCTTGAGCTTGCCGGCCACGGGCTCGATGATCGGGCCCATCTCGGTGGTCGGGTTGTCCGGCCAATCAACCACCAGCGAGTTCGCCGCGTCAACAATCTGGTCGATGAGCCGCTGGGATTCGCCCATCGGCCCCACCAAAATCGCAAGCGAGGCCGCCGAACACTTTTGGCCCGCATGCCCGAACGCCGAATTGACGACGTCCCTCGCCGCCAGATCGATATCCGCCTGAGTCGTCACGACGATCGCGTTCTTGCCGGACGTCTCCGCCGAAATCTTCAGATCCGGCTCCCACGAGCGGAACAGCTTGGCCGTCTCGATCGAACCGGTGAGGATCACCTGATCGGACCCCGTCACGAGCGCCTTGCCCACCTCATCCATCTCATCCGGATGAATATCGACGAGCACGAGCGCCTCGCGGGGCACGCCCGCATCCCACAGCGCCTCGGCGATCACGGCGCCACAGCGGCGCGCCTGCTCGGCGGGCTTGAACAGCACCACCGACCCGGTGGCCAGCGGCGCGAGCGCCGAGCCGGATGGGATCGCCAGCGGGAAGTTCCACGGCGGAATCGCGGCCGTCAGCTCCTCGGGCGTGAACTCCACGCCCTCGATCTCCTCGAGCTCCTCGGCCAGATCGGCATAGTAGTTCGCAAAGTCAATCGCCTCGGAGACCTCCACATCCGCCTCGGCCACGACCTTGCCACACTCCGAACCGGCCACCTCAATGAGCTCGGCGCGGCGCTCACCCAGAATCTGGGCGGCCCGGCGCAGCACGTCGGCGCGCTCCTTCGCGGGCTTGTCGCGCCATCCGCTCGGATCCTTGCGCGCCTTTGCGATGATCTCGTTCATCTCCTCGACCGTCCGCACGCGCGCCGCGTCCGCCGTCGTCGTACCCAAATCCGAATCCGCCATCTTCGCGAAAATCTCGTTCGCCCACTCCACGTTGTGGGGGAGCGACGGATCGGAATCCGGCGTGTTCGCGAAACGCTCCTGCTTCGCCACGTCGTCCGTCAGGCGGTTTTGCGTACGGTTGGGACCGAAGTGAAGCTCCGGGGCGTCCTCGCTCAGCGGCGCCAGATCCTCGGCCAAGTCCGCTTCCGGGAACGCTCCAACGACGCCGGTCGCGAACCGGTTGCGTTCGAGGGCGAAGACCGACTCGTCGTCGGCAATGTCGAAGACGCCGGACATGAAGTTCTCGTGTGCGGCGCTCTCTTCCAGGCGGCGCACGAGATAGGAGATGGCGACGTCGTAGTGGTTCGGATCGACGACGGGCACGTAGTACAGGATCTGGCCCACGTCCTCGCGGATGGCGAGCGCCTGGTTGGTGGCCATGCCCTTGAGCATCTCGATGTCGAAGCCCTCGGTGATGCCGCGGGCCTTGGCGAGCTCGAGCCCGAACGCGAGCGTGAACAGGTTCTGACCTGCGATCCCGAGCTGGACGTTCTGGATGTGCTCGGGGCGCAGAGCGTACTCGAGCATACGGATGTAGTTCGCATCCGTGGCCGCCTTCGAGGGCTGAACCGCTAGGCTCCAGCCGTGCATCGCGGCGTCGACGCGCTCCATCGGCAAATTCGCGCCCTTGACGAGGCGGACCTTCACCGGCGCGCCGCCATTGGCAACACGCTCGGCCGCCCACTGCTGAATATCGACCATCGCGTCCAGCGCGTCTGGCAGGTAGGCCTGCAACACGATGCCGGCAGTCAGATCCTTGAACTCCGGGCGGTCGAGGATCGATTTGAAGACCGCGATCGTGAGGTGGAGATCGTGGTACTCCTCCATATCGAGGTTGACGAACTTTCCGCCGTCCTTGGCCGTGTTGAACAGAGGTAGGAGGCCTTCCACCGCCTCCTCGACGGCCTGATCGTAACCCCAGGGATTGTGGACGCCGAGAACTGAAGAGACCTTGATCGACACGTAATCCACAAAGTCGTATTCGAGGAGCTCCTTCACCGCGTTCAGGCGCGCCTGAGCTTCCTTCTTGCCGAGCACCGCCTCGCCGAGCAAGTTGAGGTTGAGACGCGAGCCATCCGCGCGAAGCTTCTTCACCGCCGGGCCGATCTTCTTCGGCGTCGTGTCAAGAACCAAATTACCCACAAGCATACGGAACACGCGGAATGCCGCCTCCGTGATCACCGTGGGGGAGACGGGCGAGAGCGTACCGCCTACCTTGGCCGGGGCGGCGAGCCACGTCGGGAGGAAACCCATGTCGCGGCTGGTGAGCTTGCGCAGGTTCCTCGCGCGCGTCTTCGGATCCTCGGGTCTAATCACGCCGTCCACAAACTGGACGGTGAAATCCAGTCCGCCCTCGTCAGAGAGCACCTGCGAGAGCAACTTGCCGGAACGGTCCTCCGGGAACTGCGCGGAGCGCTCAACCCAGTGGCGAGCCTTCGCGATTGAATCCTTGGCAACCTGCGCGAAATCGACGTCGTTTTTCATAGTAAGCATGTACTCATCTCCATCTTCGGTTTCACGTAAATTCTGCCGCGGTGCCGCCGTTGGCACCCGCGAAACTATCGTTAAGTCTACGGTTCAACCACCCCGCTATCTACCCGGTTATGTCATGAGCCGCAAAGGCCGGGGGCGCATCACAAGTCGATCACGAGATGGAAAAGTCTCTTTACATCGAAATGATTTCGGGTAGGGTACCAGTTACCTTGGTTCGTCTCAGGTCAACACCGAGAGCGTTTGGCACCGCTGCCAATCTGCACAACGTCTACTTTAGGGAGATTAAATGAGCGATACCACGTGGCAAGTGATCACGATGATCATCTACTTCCTCGTCATGATCGGCATCGGAGTGTGGGCGTACAAGCGCACGACCGACGTCGACGACTACATGCTCGGCGGCCGCCAACTCAACCCGTTGGTTGCAGCGCTGTCCGCCGGCGCATCCGACATGTCAGGCTGGCTCCTCATGGGCCTGCCCGGCGCACTGTACGTATCCGGCCTCGTTGAATTCTGGATCGCCATTGGCCTCACGGTCGGCGCCTGGCTCAACTGGAAGTTCGTGGCGCCGCGCCTGCGGTCCTACACCGAAGTGTCGAATAATTCGATCACGGTGCCGTCCTTCCTCGACTCGCGCCTGCGCGACTCCACCCACGCACTGCGCATCGTCGCCGGCCTCATCATTCTGTTCTACTTCACCTTCTACGTCTCCTCCGGCATGGTGGCCGGCGGCACCTTCTTCGAGGGCGCGTTCGGCGTAGATTACCGCTGGGGCATGGTGATCATCGCTGCGATCACACTCTTCTACACGCTGGTGGGCGGCTTCTTGGCCGTGTCCTATACCGACGTCGTTCAGGGTTTGATGATGATGCTCGCCCTCATTTTGGTTCCGATCGTTGGCATGTTCTACGTGGGCGGCTTCGATGACGTCCTCGATACCGTTCGAGACGTCGATCCGAACCTGCTTTCGCCGATTGCAGGCACGACGGCGGTCGGCCTGATTTCCGCCGTCGCGTGGGGCCTTGGCTACTTCGGCCAGCCGCACATCATCGTCCGCTTCATGGCGCTGCGTAATCCGAAGGAAGCCGTGTCCGCCCGCCGTATCGGCATCGGCTGGATGCTGCTCGCCGTGTTCGGTGCGCTGGGGACGGCCTTCGTTGGTATTGCCGTGTATCAGCACAACGACGCCGAGCTGGTTAACCCCGAGCAGGTCTTTATTGTTCTTGGGCAGCTGCTCTTCCACCCGATGATCGCGGGCTTCATGCTGGCGGCGATCCTGGCGGCCATCATGTCAACCGTTTCCTCGCAGCTCATTGTGAGCTCGTCCGCCCTCATCGAGGACGTCTACATGACGTTCACGAACCGCAAGCTCGATGCGAAGACGGGCGTCATGCTCTCGCGCATTGCCGTGGCGGGAATCGCGGTGCTCGCGGGCGCCTTGGCGTGGACGCCGAATGACACGATCCTCGGTCTGGTTGCCTTCGCGTGGGCAGGCTTTGGCGCATCGTTTGGTCCGACCATTCTCCTTGCCCTGTTCTGGCGCAAGCTCACCGGTTTCGGTGCGCTGTCCGGCATGGCGATGGGCGCCGTGACCGTGGCCGTGTGGGGCAACATCGACGGCGGCATCTTCAATCTCTACGAGATTGTGCCGGGCTTCGTGGTGAACCTGTTGGTCACGATCGTGATCTCGCTGGTGACCTACAGCCCGAACGCGATCATCGACCGCGAGTTCGACATGGCCGCTGAGCTGTCGAAGGACTGGTCGAACCACAAGGAGTACGAGAAGCAGATGATCGAGTACCGCCGCAACAACCCGGATGGTTACGAGCCGCGCTCGGCAACCCTCCGCACAGAGGACGGCGATGAGATAGAGCTGCCTAAGTAAAATAGAGCTGCCTAAGTAAAGCTAGGTGGCTGTAACCCAGGCGCGGCTAGGCGCGCGTAAACCTAGTCGCGCGCAATCCTAGGCGTGCGCAATCCTAGGCGTGCGAAAATGCACGCGGGCCCACATATGGTTCCCTCGGGCGGTCAGGCTTGATCCCCCGGAGACCATATGTGGGCCCACTTTTGTGCCCAACGGCCTTTTGTTCCCAACGGCCGCAGAAATCAGGGGAACTTCTGGGCGGCGTACTTTTCGGGTTGGGTTTTGGTGGGCGGCGTACCAATCGGAGAAGGGCGTACCTATCGAGGGGGTATGGAACCCGTTTAGTGCTCCGCCTGGCGCGGGTGAACCCATTTGGTACGCCGCATAGCGCGGGTGAACCCATTTGGTACGCCGCATATCGCGGGTGAACCCATTTGGTACGCCGCTTGGCGCGGGTGAACCCGTTTGGTACGCCGGGGTGCTTGGGTAGCGCTTGGGAGGGGTGGGGTGACGGGCATTTTCGTCGTCGACGACGGCCGGAGCGGCTTTTGCTGTTCTAGGCGGCGTACTTTTCGGGTCGGCTTTTGGTGGGCGGCGTACCAATCGGAGAAGGGCGTACCTATCGAGGGGGTATGGAACCCATTTGGTACGCCGCATAGCGCGGGTGAACCCGTTTGGTACGCCGGGGAGCTTGGGTAGCGCTTGGCAGGGGTGGGGTGACGGGCATTTTCGTCGTCGACGACGGCCGAACGTGGGAGTGCGCCGGGTAGCCGGCGGTGAATCGTGATTGAGAGCGGGCCGGGCGCACGCCCGGCCCAGCTACATCCTCAGTTGTCGTGCAGCGTATTGAAGTTGAACGCGGATTCTTTGATGTCGAAGATGTCCACGACGAAGACGAGCGTGTCATCGCCCTTGATGCCGGCGCGCGGATTG
>NZ_JBHWPL010000079.1:0-26964 GCF_043424875.1 Trueperella sp.
GACTGAGGTGTTATAACTGTAGACGGTTCCTCTTGCGTCCGAGTAGCCGAAACCGCGATAGCTTCGATTGATGGCGTAAACTTGACCGCCGCTCCCGATGCCAAGGCCATTAAAGTCACTAACTCCCGTCGCCCGCGTTCCCATGTTCGTGACCGTGCCACTCGAGTCGACTTGCTGCAGTTGCCCATTGCTACTGAGTCCGTACACAAAGCCGGCGGTGCACTGCGGAGCGGTCTGAATCTTCCGCACCTGGAAAGTGCCAAAGTTGTGCGTTCGGCTACCATTCCCATTGTTCCACGTGGCGGTATTGCTGTTTGCCTCACCGATGGTCTTCGTATTGCTGCCGGGGACGACCCACGAGTATCCCGGAGGAGCACTACTTTGACTGACGCGGTAATTGTTACCATCGGTAACACGGTTGTTGTTGTTGCGATCCGTAGCGTAATGCTCCAGGAGGAATTCGCCGCCGTCAGCATCCCGATCTAAAACATTTCCGGAGTTATTGTTCGAACAGGTCCCGTCGCAATCCAAAATACTGCCCGCGTTGTTGCCCGTTTCCCAGCGCCAGGAAACCAAGCCCCTGGAACGATACTGAAACTCAAAAGTGGCTCCCGGCACGAGCTCGCCCGTTTCCACGTCACGCACATCCCAGTAGACATAGGGTGGTGTGCCGCCATCAGCTCCCAGAGCGAAGGTTTCGAACTCTGACGCGACTGCCTCATCATCGGTCACCGATTCGGCAGGCGTCGAGGCCTCAGTGGCGGGTTCAGCAGGCTCAATAACTGGGTCAGCAGGCTCGATGGCCGGTTCAGCAGGCTCAATGACTGGTTCAACAGGCTCCGCGATATCCTCAGCGGGCTCCGTGGCGTCCACGGGCGGTGCCGGCTCAACGTCTACATCCCCAGATTCAACAGTATCCAGCGGCTCGTCGGCTAGCGTATCGACCGGCTCGACCTCGTGGGTCTCTGCCAGTGCCGCAACTTGATCATCGGCGGGCGCCTCTGGGTCCGTGACGGTCATAGCATTGGGAGCTAACGCCCCGAAGGCAAGTACAAAGACGGCACTCAGGGCTACCACGGCTTGCGTGTAACGGCTCCGCCGTCGCGACATTTTAGGTCGTAAATTCAGCATGTTGAACAAGCTCCCCTAGGTTGTTCGTATTAATGATCCCCACCCTGCGCGCCTCATCTGAGGCCCTCGCCGGAAGGGTACCTTTCAGGCAGGCTAGCATAAACCGGTCAAGAAAGTTATGCAGATAATGCACAAAATAAAAACTTGTAATAACAAACTCACCTCAGAGGACTCATTGCATACGGCACCTAGGACTAAGGTCCCGCGTCGAGTGGCCACTCACGTGCACTCACGCGCAATATGCTAGCCGCTAATCTACGGGGCTATTGACATGCGATAGCTTTCTAGCGATAATCGATAGATGAATAGACTCGTGCAATGGGTACTTACCGGTGTCGTCTCACTGTTTCTGCTCGCCCTCATTCTCGGACAGTTCCTCGTCCCGATCGTTGCAAGCGATGTGGGCCACCAAATGCCAGAAGTGCGCCATCTCGTCGCACCCTATTCCGTGTTGGGGATCGTCACCATAGCCTGCATTCAGGGAGCAGTAATTTTTCTCTACCTAGCGGTCTCCAGACGGACGAAAGATTCGTTCTTCACGAACAACACGCGAATGTGGATCTTCGCAGCGGGCCTATTATGCACCGTCGCGTTCCTCATCCCCGCTGGTACAGCGATTCATCTTCTCTCCACTGTTCACGCAGGTGGCCCAGGGGTCGTGTTGGGACTAGCTGCGTCACTCGTCGCAGCAACCGGCTTTGGGTGCCTGACCTATATCGCACTCAAGGCCTTCGACGGTGCGCGGACCGAACATGAGGAACTTGGAGGCGTCATTTGATTAAGGTCAATCTCAACGTTCTGTTAGCAGAGCGCAACCTGAGCGTCGCCGAGTTCGCCGACGCCGTCCAACTCTCGCCTGCCAACGTTGCCGTCCTTAAGAATGGGCGAGCAAAAGCCATTCGCTTCTCCACGCTGGAACGAATCTGCAGGGTTCTGAACTGCTCGGTGGGTGAGGTCCTTGAATTCATCGACGAGGAGCCCGCTAGTTAGCGGCCGACTCGCCACGGTTCCTCGTGCGGCGTCAATTCCGGGGCAAAACGAGACACAGGGAAGCCGACAAAAATGGTCCCTGTCAGCGAACTGACAGGGACCATAGTGGTGGAGATGGGGAGAATTGAACTCCCGTCCGACGATGCAAAACCCAAGACTTCTCCGGGTGCAGTCTGTTAATCGTTGTTTTCAGCTCCAGCACTCACACAGACGAGTCGCTGACGAACATAGTTACCTAGTGTTGACCGCAGCCCGGCAACCCAGCTGCGGTCCAGTGGCTTTCTTAAACGACGCCAGACATCTCACGCGAAAGCGACGTGAGGCTGACGGACTTTTTTAAGGCGCTCGCTTAAGCAGCGAGAGCGAAGTCAGACTTCTGCTTGTTGGCAGTTGTTGTTTGCAGAGAGTCGTTTAAGAGATGACTCTGCATCCTCTACCCGCTTCCCTTCGGCAGTCATCGCCGTCGAAACCGATCATCCCCGTATGTAGTTGTGAAACAACAGTGCCCGAAGGCGTTTACATATCGTATAACGACGCCGTCCCCGCGTCTATTCCCGCAGTCACATTTCTCGATGGCTCCAGTGGCATTCACCGCGCGCTCACAGTGTGACCCACGCTATAGTTGGCGGTAGAGAAACCGTCGAGAGCTGGAGACTCACCCCATGGTTGACCACTACACCGGTACATTTGCGAATCGTCACATCGGTCCGCGTCAAGACAGCATTCACCACATGTTGGGAGTTCTAGGCTATTCAACGCTGGACGAGATGATGGACGCCGTCGTGCCAAGCGATATTCGACAGCGCGAGCCATTAAACCTGCCAGCGCCACTGGACGAGCATGACGCACTTGACGAGCTACGCAGGTTAGCGGCGAAGAACACCGTGAAGAAGCAGCTCATCGGGCAAGGCTTTTACAACACCCACACCCCGGCGGTGATCCGGCGAACGGTCTTTGAGAACCCGGGCTGGTACACCGCATACACGCCCTACCAGCCGGAAATCTCCCAGGGCAGGCTCGAGGCGCTCCTGAATTTCCAGACCATGGTCGCCGATCTAACGGGCTTCGATCTGGCCAACGCCTCGATGCTGGATGAGGCGTCCGCGGCCGCCGAGGCCGTCCTGCTCATGGGCCGGGCAAACCGCGCCAACAAGGACGGGAAGATGGTCTTGGATTCCAACATCTTCCCGCAAAACCTCGCCGTCATTCTGGGTCGCACCGACGCGCTCGATATCGAGACCGAGATCGTCGATCTGCGCGATGGCTTGCCCGAGGGGACGATCACCGGCGTCGTCCTGCAACAGCCTGGCGACGACGGCGGTATCGGCCATCACGCCGACATCATCGCCCAGGCGAAGGAAGCCGGAGCGATGGTCACCGTCATTGCTGATCTGCTTGCGCTCACGCTGATCACTCCCCCGGGTGAACAGGGCGCCGACATCGCGGTGGGTAACACCCAGCGGTTTGGCGTGCCGCTGTCGTTTGGTGGCCCGCACGCGGCATACATGGCGGCCGATCAAAAGCTCGTGCGTAACCTCCCCGGCCGCATCGTCGGCGTGTCCGTGGACGATACGGGACGCCCCGCATACCGGCTCACCTTGCAAACCCGCGAGCAACACATTCGCCGCGAAAAGGCCACGTCGAATATCTGTACGGCACAGGCCCTGCTCGCGGTCTTGGCCGGGTTCTACGGCGTCTACCACGGCCCGCAAGGGCTCACGGCGATCGCCGAGCGCGTCCACCATCACGCCGTCACCCTCGCCTCGGCGCTTACGGGTGGCGGCTACACCCTGGCGCGAGACGAATTCTTCGACACGCTCATCGTTGAGGTTGACGACGTCGAGGCGACCATGACCAAAACTCTGGAGGCCGGCTACAACCTGCGCAAATTCTCAGATACGCAGGTCGGCCTTTCCTTTGACGAAACCACCGAAGCGGCTGACGTTGCAACGCTAGCGGAGGTGTTCGGCGTCGAACTGACCGAGGCAGCCGACACCGCGATCCCCGCCGATCTGGAGCGAACCTCGCCGTTCATGACGCACGAGATTTTCAATTCCATCGGTTCTGAATCGCAGATGATGCGGTACACCACCCGGCTAGCCGATCGTGACCTGGCACTTGATCGTGCCATGATCCCGCTGGGCTCGTGCACGATGAAGTTGAACGCAGCGGCTGAAATGGAACCGATCACCTGGCCTGAATTCGCGAATATTCACCCCTTCGTTCCCGAGGATCAGGCGGCGGGATGGCTCGAGTTGATCCACACGCTCGAAGGCTGGCTCGCGGAAATCACAGGCTATGCGGGCGTCAGCGTCCAGCCCAACGCCGGTTCTCAGGGCGAGTACGCAGGTCTCTTAGCCATTCGTCGTTACCTCGAGTCTCAGGGCGAGGGTCAGCGCAGGATCTGCCTGATCCCAGCCTCCGCACACGGAACCAACGCGGCCTCGGCCAAGCTGGCCGGTCTGACCATCAAGGTCATCAAGTCCGCACCGGACGGTTCGGTCGACGTCGACCACCTAGACGACCTGCTCGCCGAGCACGGCGCAGAGGTTGCCGCCATCATGGTCACCTACCCGTCGACGGCCGGCATCTATGAATCGCGCATCGCGGAGATCTGCACGAAAGTCCACGACGTCGGCGGTCAAGTGTACGTCGACGGCGCGAACCTCAACGCGCTGGTTGGCATCGCACAACCGGGCAAGTTCGGCGGCGACGTCTCCCACCTCAACCTCCACAAGACGTTCTCCATTCCGCACGGTGGCGGCGGCCCCGGCGTCGGCCCCGTGTGCGTGGCCAAACACCTCATTCCGCATCTGCCCTCTGAGCCGCGAACCTACGACGCCGATGAGCACGGTATCCCCGTGGCTGCCACGCTGTATGGCTCGGCGGGCGTCCTGCCTATTACATGGGCATACATCGCGATGATGGGCGGGGACGACCTCGCGGAGGCGACGAAGACGGCCGTGTTGTCAGCCAACTACATTGCCAAGAGGCTCGAGGGCCACTATCCGATCCTGTTCGCGGGCAACAACGGGCTGGTTGCGCATGAGTGCATCGTGGACGTCCGGGAGATCACGGAGAAGACGGGCGTGAGCGCCGAAGACGTTGCCAAGCGACTCATGGACTTCGGTTTCCACGCGCCCACGATGGCCTTCCCCGTTCCGGGAACGCTTATGGTTGAGCCCACCGAATCTGAGGATCTCGGCGAAATCGACCGCTTCGTCGAAGCGATGATCACCATCCGCAAGGAAATTGCTGAGGTGGAAGATGGCACCGCTGAGCTGGAGACCTCGGTGCTTCGCCGTGCGCCTCACACGGCGGCTGCGGTGATCGACAGCGGCTGGGATCGCCCATATTCGGTGGAGAAGGCAGCCTTCCCAGTGCCAAGCCTCAGAGTGGATAAGTACTTTACGCCGGTCGGGCGGATTAACAACGCGGCTGGCGATCGGCACATCGTTTGCTCCTGCCCGCCAGTGGAAGCATTCGAGGACTAAGCAGGAAGGTACACATGTTGAAGCACTCCCCTTTCGAAGCCGAGCACGAAGCGGCCGGCGCAACGTTCACCGACTTTAACGGGTGGAATATGCCGCTGAAGTACGGCAAGGAACTCGATGAGCATCGCGCCGTACGTTCGGCCGCCGGGCTGTTCGACGTCTCTCACATGGGCAAGATCTGGATCACCGGCCCTGACGCCGCAACCGGGTTAAACCTCGCCCTCGCCGGCAACTTCGCGCCCATGAGCATCGGCCGGGCACGCTACACGCTGGCACTGACGGACGAGGGAACTATCCTGGACGATCTGATCGTGTACCGGTTTGGCGACGATCGATTCTTAGCCATACCGAACGCTGGCAACGCCGCCGTGATCCTTGAGGCCCTCCAGGAGCGGCTCGCCGGTTTGGACGTGAGCATCGAAGATGAGACGGAGGCGTTTGGCCTCCTTGCTCTTCAGGGACCGCGCTCCCTCGACGTCCTTCAGGCACTGCCCGATCCCGCCCTCGCCGAGCACGGAGCCGAACTGAAGAACTACACGGGCGTGGAGCTCACGATTGACGGTGCCCCCGTGATACTGGCTCGCACGGGATACACCGGCGAGTTCGGCTTCGAAATCATCGTCCCAACGGCCCGCGCGAGCGCCCTGTGGAACGATCTCATGGCCGCCGGCGAACCACTCGGCATGCTGCCCTGCGGCCTCGCAGCCCGTGACTCGCTTCGCCTCGAGGCCGGCATGCCCCTGTACGGAAATGAACTAACGACCACCGTGACTCCGTTCGAAGCTCGCCTCGACGGCGTCGTTAGCTTCAAGAAAACCGAGGACTTCGTCGGGCGCCGGGCGCTCGAAGCTAGCGACAACCCGGAGCGCGTGCTCGTCGGGCTTGTCTCCGAGCAGCGCCGGGCTGGTCGAGCCGGAGCGGATCTCATCGTGGACGGCGAGCGCGTTGGCACGATTACCTCCGGCATCCCCTCCCCGACACTGGGGTATCCGATCGCCATGGGATACATTCAATCGGAGCATGCGGCGCCTGGCACCAACGTCGACGTTGACGTTCGCGGCAAGGCCCTACCGTTTACGATTGTGGCTCTCCCCTTCTATTCCCGACCCAAGTAACCAACCGAAAGAGGACGACGATGACCACCGTTAAAGCAGATCTGCGCTACACCGACGACCACGACTGGGTGAGCTCCGAGAGCCCCGCCCGGGTGGGAATCACCGATTATGCCCAAGATCAACTGGGCGAGATCGTATACGCCGAACTCCCCGAGGTGGGCGCGCAGATCACCGCAGGTGAAGAGTGCGGCGAAGTGGAGTCGACCAAGTCAGTCGCCGAGCTTAAGGCGCCGGTGAGTGGCACGGTCGTTGAGGTGAACGAGGCGCTCCTCGATAACCCCGAGTTGATTAACGAGGATCCGTATGGCGAGGGCTGGCTCTACGCTGTGGACGTGGCTGAGGATGGCCCGCTGAGCTCCGCCGATGAGTACGCCGAGCAGATCAGCGGCACAATCGAGTAATGCCACGCGACATTCACGCACCGTTGCCCGCCGCCGTTGGCGACAAGGTGGCGGTGCTGTCCCCCGCGTGGTCGGCGCCTGCCTATTTCCCGGCATTGCACGAGCAGGCGATAGAACGCGTCGAGCGCATGCTCGGAGTGGAGGTGGTCGAGTACCCGACCACGCGCGAGATGGGAGCGACGCCGGAAGCGCGCGCCGCGGACGTCAATGCGGCGTTCGCTGACCCCGAGATCCGAGCAATTTTCACCACGATTGGCGGCGATGATCAGATTCGGGTAACTCCGCATCTGGATCCGGAGCTCGCCACGGCCGACCCGAAGCCGTTCTTCGGATTCTCCGACAACACGAACATCCTCAACTGGCTCTTTTGCCACGGGGTCGGCTCCTATCACGGTGGATCGACGCAGATTCATTTTGGTCAGGGGCGCCTCGTGGACAACGAACACCTCCTGACCCTGCGCGCCGCGCTCTTCGGTGGTGGCGATTACGTCCTACCAACCACGCAAGACTCCGAAGACTTTGGAATCGACTGGTCAGACCCTCGTTCCCTGACGGAGGGCGTCGAACGCGAGCCGGCGTTGCCCGTGGAATTCCTCGGCAGCGACGAGATCGTTCGTGGCCGCACCTGGGGTGGCTCGATGGAGGTTCTTGATCAGCTTGCACTTGCCGGGCGGTTGCCGGATCCCGAAGACCTTGAGGGTGCCATTCTCATTTTCGAGACCTCGGAAATCCTTCCGCCTGCCGACTTCGTGGGCCGCTGGATTCGCGGCATGGGCGAGCGCGGCTATCTTGACGCGGCGGCCGGCCTCATGTTTGCGCGCCCGGTCGTCCAAGACCGCGAGGCGCCGGTTGCCGCCGAGGTTCGTGATGCCCGCCGCGAGGCATACACGGAGTATCTCCTGTCGAATCTCTCGCTGTATCGCAACGATCTGCTCGTTGCTATGAACGTGCCGTTCGGCCACACACGCCCGCAGGTGATCCTCCCCTACGGCGGCGAAGTTACGATTGACCCCATCCAGGAGGGCATCGTCGCGCACTATCCCCTAGCTGAGGGGCTCGTGCGCGCGATCACCTAGACGAACTCGATGACCTCGGCGATCGATGGGTGGGTGTGATCGGGGCGGTAGGGGAAGTTGACGATCTCTTCTTCCTTCGTTGAGCCGGTCAGCACGAGGTGCGTGGTCAAACCGGCCTCCACGCCGGCCTGAATGTCGGTGTCCATGCGGTCGCCCACGATCGAGGTGTCCTCAGAATGCGCGCCAATCTTGTTGAGCCCGTTGCGCAGCATGACCGGATTGGGCTTGCCCACGAAGAACGGGCTGCGCCCGGTGGCCTTCTCGATCATCGCGGCCACGGCGCCGGTGGCGGGAATGTCGCCCTCGGCGGATGGACCGGTAGCGTCCGGATTCGTGGCGATAAACCGAGCGCCGCGCTGAATAAGGCGAATCGCCTTGGTGATGGCTTCGAAGGAGTACGTGCGCGTCTCGCCGAGCACCACGAATTCTGGGCGGTCCGCCGTCATGATGAAGCCCTCTTCGTACAGGGCGGTGGTGATGCCAGCCTCGCCGAGGACGTAGGCTCGCTTGTTGTCGCTCTGAAGTGCCAAGAATCTGGCCGTGGCCAGCGCGGACGTCCAGATCCGATCTGCCGGCACGGTGAGCCCCGCAGACTCCAGGCGCGCCGAGAGATCGCGCGGGGTGAAGATCGAATTGTTCGTCAAAATCAGGTGAGGGATGCCCTTGTCCTCCAGCTGGTCCAAGAACTCCTTTGCCCCATCGAGGGCCGTGCCCTCATGAACCAGTACGCCATCCATATCAATAAGCCATGCATTAGTCATACATCCATCCAACCACGCCTTCTTGAACACCAAAAGGCGCTGAGGCGAACAGGCTCAATTGTATGGCTCAGGGCTTAGCGTTGACGGCGGCGAGCCTCGGACATCGCGCGTTCAGCCTCGCGCATATCCTGCTTACGCTTGAGCGTCTCCCGCTTATCCCACTCCTGCTTGCCTCGGGCGATTCCGATCTCAACTTTGGCCCGACCGCGCACAAAATACAGTTCGAGCGGCACGATCGTGTAGCCCTTCTCGCGCGAGCGCTGGGCGAGTTCTTCGAGCTCGTGCTTGTGGAGGAGGAGCTTGCGCTTCTGGGTGGGCGCATGGTTCGTCCAGCCACCCGTGGAGTACACGGGAATGTTGGCGCCAACGAGCCAGCCCTCACCGTGGCGATCGATGTCCACCCATGCCTCGGATAGCGAGGCACGCCCGGCGCGCAGCGCCTTAACCTCCGTACCCGCAAGGACGAGGCCGGCCTCAAAGGTCTGGTCAATGAAGTAATCGTGGCGGGCCTTCTTGTTGCGCGCCACCACCTGCTTGGCATCGGAGGCCTGCTTTGCCTTCTGGGCAGCCGTGAGCTTGCCAGCATCCTTCTTCCAGGCTTTTGGCATGATTCGGGCTCCCTTCGATATAGGTATTCGCGCGGCTCGGCGCTATTGGCTCCAAGGTGCAATCGACTCCCAAGGGCAACCCCGAGGCGGCAATTGGTTCCAAGGTGGCTAGTGTACGCGCTATCGTGCGCCAGCTCCAACGCGCGATTAGCTCCAGCGGCGAACGAACGAGTTGAACGTCATCGGATCGATCACGGTGCCATCACGCCACACTTCGAAGTGGACGTGGCAGGCGGTCACGCGGCCGGTTTCGCCGGTCCATCCGATGACCTGCCCCTTGCTCACTGCCTGCCCCGTACTGACGTTGAAGGCCTGCAGGTGGTTGGTCACGGTGACGTACGAGTTTCCACCCACGATGCCGTGGTTGATAAACACCTGGTTGCCGTGCGTGCCGTTGCCGGCGGCAGGAACAACAGCGGCGACGACGCCGTCGGCCGCGGCCGTCTGCGCTTCACCGCATCGAGAGCGCAAGTCGACGCCGTTGTGCATCCACATGCCACCAAATGGGTACTGACGCATGCCAAAGGGCGAGGTCACGTACACGGGCGCGGGAACGGGCGGCTGGATCCAGCTCGAGGGCACCTGCGGAGCCGGGGCCGGCGCAGGTGCCGGCTGGTTACTTTGCCCAGCCCGCTCACGCGCTGCCTGATCCGCCGCGATTCTGTCCTGTTCAGCCTTCTCCGCAGCCGCCTTCTCCGCAGCCGCCTTCTCAGCGGCGATGCGCTCGGCTTCCTTGCGTCGATTCTCTTCGTCGATATCGGCGATACGCTGAGCCGTCTGGTCGCGAGCATCTTCCATCTCGTCGAGCGACGCCTGATAATCGACCTTCTTCGCTTCAAGCGTCTCGGACTGCTCGGCGAACTTAGTTTCAAGCGCATACAGGTCATCGCGCTTTTGATCTGCGAGGGCCTTCTTTTCTTCCTGAACGATGACGAGTTCGTCCGAGGCTTCCTTCAGTTCCTCGATTTCTTCCTCGACGGCGCTCTGGCGCGACTCGCGGTTCTTCGCCTGCGCTGCCTGCTGCTCAAACTCGGTCAGAGAGGACGTCTGAGATCGAGAAACCGCCGACTGTGCCCGGTAAGCATTGGCGAAATCTTCCGCCGTGCTCGAGCCAAGCAGCAGTTCAAGGTCGGATGGCATCGTATCGCCACGGTAGGTGGCGCGGGCATACTCGCCCAGTGACTTGCGCGTCTCATCGGCATTCGCCTCGTGCTCGGCGATGTCGTCATTAATGGTGTCGAGCTCGCCTTGAGCGGCCGCGAGAAGGGCAGCGTTGGCCTCGGCCTCGCGAATCGCGGCCGCCAACTCGTTTTCCGCCTCGAGAACCTCGGCCTCCGCGGCTGGGATCTTCCCGCGCGTTTCTTCCAGCTGAAGATAGGCATCCTGAAGGCCAACATCGATGCCCTCGAGATCGGACTGAAGGCGCTCGATTTCGAGTTCCTGTTCTTCTTGCTGGTCCACGAGCTCGTCTCGCTCGTCGGCAGAGGCGGGCATGACGATCGCAGCGCCTGACACGGCAAGCGTCAGGGCTGTGACGAATGTGATGAGTTTGCGCATGTTACCCCTAGACCTTCGTGTACCGACGAAGTGCTACATACGATGCTATCGCAGCCACAGCGACGGCTCCGAGCAACAGCCACGGAGCCATCATCAGCACGTCTTGGCTGGTGATGATGCGCAGCCAAGACTCGGCGAACCAATCCTGGATAAAGTACTCAACGGCCACCCACAGGGCAGCCACCGCGAGCACGGCTCCCACGAGCGCGGCAATGATTCCTTCAAGGATGAAGGGCGCCTGGATGAAGCCGTTGGATGCGCCCACGAAGCGCATGATCTCGGTTTCGTTCCGGCGGAACATAGCCGATAGTCGAATCGTCGCGGGGATGAGCAGTAGCGCAGTCAGGATCATGATTCCTGCCAGCGCACCGGCGATCAGCGTGAAGCGATTGAGCAGGTTGAACAGCGGCTCGAGCTGCTCGCGCTGGTCGATGACCACATCGACGCCGGGACGCCCTTCGATACTTTCACGGACGACGTCGTACTCGGAGGGATCCACCAGCTTGACGCGGTAGGAGGACTGCATCTGCTCGGGATCCACCGTGTCGATCCACGCCGACCCCTCGAGGTACTCGCGAAGCGCCTCGTAGGCCTCGGCCTTGGTTTCAAAGTGGACTTCGTCCACGTACTCGGCCATTTGGTCGGACTTGAGGAAGGCGTCCAGATCGTCGATCTGCTCCTGCGTGACCTCTCCCCCGGCACACTGCGGAGTGTTCTGGTCCGGAGCACACAAAAACGCGGAGACCTCCACGCGGTCATACCAATCGTTCTTCGCCGAGTCGATCTGGTTCTGGAGCAGCACCGCCGCACCGACGAACAGGAGCGAGACGAACGTGACGAGCATGACGGATGCCGAGAGTGCGAAGTTTGAACGCAGGCCCTTCCAGACCTGGGAGAAAATGAACCGTAACCTCATGATTGGCTACCTCCGTACACGCCGCGATCCTGATCTCGCACGACGTCGCCGTCCACGAGCTCGATCACGCGCTTGCGCAACTGGTTCACGATCGCCTGATCGTGGGTGGCCATCACAACCGTGGTGCCTTGGCGATTAATGCGATCCAACAGACGCATGATGCCAAGGGCCGTCTTGTGGTCGAGGTTGCCGGTCGGCTCGTCAGCTAGGAGAAGCTCGGGGCGGTTCACCATCGCTCGGGCGATCGCCACGCGCTGCTTCTCACCACCGGAGAGCTCATGCATACGCCGCTTTTCCTTGCCATCGAGGCCCACAAGTTCGAGCACCTGCGGCACCTCCTTGTGGATGGCGTGGCGCGGCTTTCCAATCACCTGCATCGCGAGCGCCACGTTGTCGAACACGTTCTTGTCCGACAGCAGGCGGAAGTCCTGAAACACCGTGCCGATCTGGCGGCGCAGGTAGGGAACGCGGCGTGAGGAGACGCCGGACAGATCCTTGCCCAGCACGTGAACTTTGCCGTTCGTGGGGCGCTCTTCTGCTAGGACGAGGGCGAGCATCGTGGACTTTCCAGAACCCGATGCGCCCACCAAAAACACGAACTCTCCGCGATCGATATTGAGGCTCACGTCGTCCAGCGCGGGAGCTGCCCCGCGCTGATAAACCTTCGTGACGTTTTCAAATGTGATCATAAATAGTGCGCAATCGTTAAAACCATAGTCTTCATCAGCATAAGAGCCGCTTTTTCACAGGTGGATAGGCGCGCCGAAAAGGGCGCAAAATAATGACAGCCCAGCCACGCGTGGTGACTGGGCCCTCAATTATTCTTCGCTACTCGTCCTTGGCTCCCTGGCGCCAGCGAATGCCCGCGTCAATGAAACCGTCGAGATCGCCGTCGAACACCGAATCCGTGTTGCCAACTTCGTGACCGGTGCGCAGGTCTTTGACCATCTGGTAGGGGTGCAGCACGTAGGAGCGCATCTGATCGCCCCACGAAGCTTTGACGTCGCCGGCCAGTTCCTTCTTCTTCGCCTGCTCTTCTTCGTGGCGGCGCTGAAGCAGCTTCGACTGGAGCACGCGCAGGGCTGCCGCGCGATTTTGAATCTGCGACTTTTCATCCTGCATCGACACAACGATGCCGGTGGGGATGTGCGTCATGCGCACGGCAGAGTCCGTGGTGTTGACCGACTGACCACCGGGGCCCGAGGAGCGGAACACGTCAATCTTCAGCTCGTTGTCCGGAATCTCGATCGAATCGGTGGTCTCGATCAGCGGGATCACCTCGACGGCAGCAAACGACGTCTGTCGCCGGCCCTGATTGTCGAACGGCGAGATGCGCACGAGCCTGTGCGTTCCGGCCTCCACCGACAGCGTGCCGTAGGCGTAGGGCGCCGCGACCTCGAACGTCGTCGACTTAATCCCCGCCTCCTCGGCATAGGACGTATCCATCACCTTCGTCTTATAGCCGTGGCGCTCGGCCCAGCGCAGGTACATGCGCTGGAGCATCTCGGCAAAGTCTGCCGCATCCACGCCGCCGGCACCCGAGCGAATCGTGATGACGGCGTCGCGCTCGTCGTATTCGCCCGAGAGCAGGGTCTTGATCTCGAGGTCGGACAGGTCGGCCTTGATCCTCTCGATCTCCCGCTCGACCTCGGCGAGGAGCTCCTTGCCCATCTCCGGATCGCCCTCGGCCTCTTCTTGAGCCATCTCGTACAGGGTCTCGACGTCGTCGAGCCGCGCACCCATTTTCTCCACGCGCTCGAGCTCTGACTGTGCGTGCGAGAGGCGCGAGGTCACCACCTGGGCCTCGTCCGGGTTATCCCACAGGTCGGGCGCGGCTGACTTCTCCGTCAAATCCGCAATCGTCGCTTTGAGCCCTGGCAGGTCGGACACAGCCTCCACCTCCTCGTAGGTGTGGCGGATGTCGTTCAGTTCTTGGCTGTAATCGATGCTCACGGTGGCAGTCTACGGCATGCGGATCAGCTCGGCGCTCGAGGTTACCGTGAGTTCCACTGCGCCGGGCGCCGCGAGCATGTCCGGGATGAAGGGCAGCCGCGCCGTTCCCGTGACACTCACGACGACGGCGTCCCCACTCACGTACGCCGTGTAGGTAGCGGTCTGGTCGCCGACGACGATCGTGCCGCTCGCGGGCGGAGCCGGCCGCAGGTCGAGGCCCTGGCCTGCGTAGTAGGACTCATCGGAGATCTCTTGGGCGAGCTCGAGTGCGAGGGCGTCGCCGTGGTTGAGCAGGTCCCGTCGCACGGTGTGTACGTGGATGGCCGAGGTGATGATGAGAATGAGAGAGATGACGACGACCCACAGCCCCAGACCCATGACGATGAGGTTGCCGTCTTCGGCGCCGTGCGCTTCCGCGCCCGTTGCTGCTGTGTTGCGCTCGCGCGGTGTCATGGCCGGACCACCCGGTATTGATCGACCATCATCGACTGCCGCGCGCTCATGGTCACCGAGCCGATGATCGGAACGCTCACGCTGGCAGAAACATCCACGCTCACCGATGAGCCCGGGGTCAGGCACGGGCTAGCCGTGCAGGACACGCGCGCGTCGAGCGGTTCGGAAAAGCCTCGCGTTTCCCACGCGGTGATAGCTGCCGTGTGTGCTCGGGTATGGGCGCTCACGGTGGAGTCCTCGCGGATGAATGCCCGCACGGACTGGCGGGCCGCGTCATCGAGCGCGAGCTGGGCGCGCGTCGTCGTCGCTAACCCGATGAGCAACACGAGGGCCGGAATGATGATGACGACCATGATCCCGATGAACTCGACCACGGCGTTCCCGGGTTCGGCCCGCTCGGCGCTAGTGCTGGTCGCGCCTGCCCGCTCGGCGCTGGCCGCCTCACTCGCGATTGGCATGCGCTCTCACCTCGATCACGTCGTCGCCGAGGAACCCAGCACCGGGAATCGGGGCGCGAACGATCACCTCGATGCCGGTCTCGGTGGCATGAGCCGTGATGTTGGAGGCGTAGCTCTCGGCGAGCGTGCTGGTCATGAGGTCTTTGGTGCGTTCGGCCGCGAGCGCGGGTGATCCCCCGATGGCTCCCGCCCGGGCACCCTCCATCGCAGAGTCGGTGGCGATCGCGTGGACGTACCAGCCGAGCGAGGCGGCGATCACCGTGTAGACCACCATGAGTAGCAGTCCCACGCTCGCCACGAATCCGACCGTCGCGTTGCCGCGCTCGGGCTCAGAACTCGCCCTGTTAAATGTTGAGAATCCGGTTGATCGCATCGTTGAACAGATCCGTGAGCGCGGGTCCGGCAACGGCCCAGATGAGCACCACGAGCGCGGCCGTCATGAGCGTGATCATGACCCAGCCCGGCACGTCTCCGGGTTCCTCGCGATCTTCGGGCCACAACACCGGATTCAGGCGGCGAAACATTCTGATTTTCATGATGTTCCTTTCTTGGTTGTCTTACGTCAATCTCAGGGCTTGGAGAGCTGGGTAGACCGTGAACACGACGGTCAGAGGCATAACGATGAACACGACGGGCATCATCATCGCGATCTCTGCCTTTCCGCCGGCTTCGAGCAGGTCGCGGCGGGAAGCATCGCGCGCATCTCGCGCTTGCGCGTGTAGCGAGCTTGCTAGCCCGCTGCCCTGCTCGAGGGCGGTGACCACCGCTTCGGCAAAGCGTGCCACGTTTCGGTTCCCCGATCGGCTGCCCATGTCGTCGAGCGCGTCGGTGAGCGGGGTGCCGGCGTGGACGTCTGCCATTGTTCGGCGCAGTTCGCCGACCATCTCGCCCTCGCCGATGCGCGTGACCCGGTCGATGGCCACGCGGATCGATTCCCCGGAGGCCACTGCGAGCGCCAGCACCTCCACAACGTCGGGCAGTTGCGCCGTGTATGCCTTCTTGCGCTGTTCACACCGGTTCGTCAGAGCCCAATCGGCTCCGAGCACGCCCGCAAGCACGGATACGACGACGCCCGCGAGCGCAGCGACGATCGGCACACCCCGCACGACCAGTGCGAATCCAAGGAGCGTGCCTATGACGAGCCCGATGGCTCCCCACTGCAACTGGCGAATCCGGAAATCGCCGACCGTGAGGTCGCCGAGCAGGTGGGTACGCTGCTCGACCGACGTCGTCGTTGATCCCACCGCGTCGAGTACTCGGGCGAACGCGTCGATGGCGCGGTGGCGCGGCGCTGGCTTTCGGGTGCGGGTTGCGACGTATGGCAGGACTCGCGCGCTGAGCTGGGCGGGGCGGTAGACGAACGCTACGAAGGTCAGGAGCAGGCCGGCGGTTAGGGCAGCGCCGGCGAGGAATCCGCTAAGCATGGGCGCTCCCGGCGAAGATTCGTTCGTCTTCGGGCAGGCGGCCGAGCCGGAGCATGAGCCAGTAGGCGACGAGGGTGAGAACGAATCCGATCACGAGGATCGCCACGCCGGTCGGGGTGGTGAATGCGTCGATCGCGCCGGGGCGGGTGGAAAACAGGAGGAGGATGATCCACGGGGCGACCGCCGCCAGGCGCGCGCCGTTGACCGTCCACGACTGGCGTGCGAGTAGTTCACCGCGGGCGCGGTTCTCCTCGCGCACGAGGCTGGCGAGACTTGCGAGCGTGGCGGCGAGATCGCGCCCGCCGAGGCTGTGGGCGAGGCGGAGGGCTTCCAGGATGCGGTCGGTCATCGGGTCGGCGAGGGTGGCTTTGAGTTCGTCGAGGGCTGGATCGAGGCGGCCGTCGGCGCGCAGATGCTGGGCGAACTGGGTGAAGGCGGGGCGCATGACCTCCGGTCCGCGCACGGATAGCAACGCGAGTGACTCGCCGATCGGCAGGCCCACGCGCACGTTCGCCACGATGTCGTCGATGACTTCGGGCCAGACTTCTCGCAGTTCTTCGCGGCGACGCCGGGCCTGCGCCGAGCGCCATATGCCTGGCACCGCCGCACATAGCACCCCAATCGACGCGGCGATCGGCGCGGAACCAGAGATCATCGCGGCGGCCACGAATCCCGCGAACCCTGCTCCTGCCGCGGGCGCGATCCGCCGCAGGAGGCCGGTGGGAAGCGCGATGTTCCGCGGCTCGCGGTATGCCAGAACCACGAGGAACACGCCCAGACCGACGATCACACCTATCACGAATGCCACGATCCACCGCCTAAAAGCTCGTGGAGATCGTAGCCGCGCTCCTCGAACAGGTCGGGGTGCGGCACGTAACCCGGCCCGCGGTCGAGGCCCGCTCCCCGATCGATGAAGATCTCCGAGGTCTCGACGACGTCCTGTTCGGTTCGGCCCGTGAGCCCGACGATCTCGCGAACCCTGCGCAGGCCGTGGCGATCGCGGTGGATATGAACGACGAGGTCGATAGTGGAAGCGACGGTGGGGATGACGAAGTCGGAGGTCACGTTCTCGCCGGCGAGGAGCGGCAGGACGCAGAGTTTGTTGACGGCGTCTCGCGCCGAGTTCGCGTGGATGGTGCAGGCACCGGGGATGCCCGAGTTGAGGGCGATGAGCATGTCGAATGCTTCGGCTTGGCGCACCTCGCCGATGACGATCCTGTCAGGGCGCATGCGCAGCGATTCGCGGACGAGTCGGCGGAGTGTAATCTCGCCGCGATCTTCTATGTTGGCCGGACGCGTTTGGAGCGCGACGACGTCGCGATGCGCGAGGCCCAGTTCGAAGACTTCCTCGGCCGTGATGATGCGCTGGCCGGCGGGGACGGCGCCGAGGAGTGCGCGTAAGAGGGTCGTCTTGCCAGCTTGGGTGGCGCCCGAGACGATGACGTTCAGGCCGCAGTCGATCGCGGCGTCGAGGAACCGCGTGGCGGAATCTGACAGCAAGCCGCGTTTTGCAAGATCGGCGAGCCGTCGGGGCCGAACGATGTACTTGCGAATGTTGACGGCCCAGTGCTCGCGAGTGATATCGGGGATCGCCACGTGCAGTCGTTCGCCGGTGTGGAGCGCGGCATCGACGAAGGGCTGGGAGAGGTCAAGGCGGCGTCCGGACGCGCGGAGCATGCGTTCCACGAGGTCTTTAATCTGCCCCGGCTCGAGGACGATATTCGACAGCTGGGATAGGCCATCTTTCGCGAAGAAAACGCGACCGGGCTCGTTGATCCAGATCTCTTCGATATCCGGATCGTCAATGAGCGGCTGAAGCGGGCCGAAACCTCCGACGTCGTCGCGAAGCCGTCGCCGCGTTGCGGGCATGTCCTCCACGTCGTCCACGACGCCGGCCACCGTCAGGTCCTCGTATTCGTTGAAAGCCTGGTCGATGAGTTCGTCGAGTCCCGCGGGATCGAGCTGCGGATCGATGCGGGAGGTTCGTACCAGTTCGCGCACGCGCGCATCCAGCCACGCAACCGAGTCCGTCATCACGCTCACCTCCCCTAGCAGAAGCTAACGGAGTAACCGGACGAACCGTCGTCGATAATCACACCTGTGGATAAGCAGTTCTTGTTCCGTCACAATCTGCTAGCCCGAGGCGAGATTTAGCTGTCTCACAGGCAATTATCGAGGCCTTGCTCCTCAGCAGTAACGGCTACTCCTATTGAGCGGGTGCAGCGCCCTTTTCGTCGCCCTCCGTGGCGACGCCTTCCGACTGGGCGCCCGTCGGTGCTGCGGTGGTCGGTGCTGCAGTGGTCGGTGCTGCAGTGGTCGACTCGGTGCCAGCAGGCTCTGTTTCAGCTGGCTCGGTGCCAGCAGACTCGGTGCCGGTCGCGTCGGTGACCGGCTCACTCTCGGTAACCGAACCCGGTTCTGCCGACGAACTCGAGACCGTCGGGGCTGCCGAATCGTCCGCGAACGCCCAGAATCCCAGTAGGACCGCCGCCACTAGGAAGACGACACCCAGTCCCACCATCATGTAATTGCGCGTGTTCGACATTAAACAATCCTATTCCTCGTCGTACCGATCCCCTCGATCGCGCATGCGACCGTCTGGCCTGGCTTGAGGAATCGCGGCGGAGTCATTCCCGCTCCCACGCCGGCCGGGGTGCCCGTAGCAATCATGTCGCCCGGCCGTAGCCTGATGATCGTCGAGGCGTACTGCACGAGCTCTACCGGATCAAACAGCAAGTCACCCGTGGTGGAGTCCTGCATGACCTCGCCGTCCACCGTCGTCGTGATGCGAAGTGCCGGCCGCACACCCCCAACCTCGTCGGGCGTCACCATGAGCGGACCGACCGGCGTCGACGAATCCCAGTTCTTACCCTGCAGCCACTGGAGCGTGCGGTGCTGCCAATCGCGGGCGGACACGTCATTGAGCACAGTAAACCCCGCGATCGCGTCCTCCGCCTCGGCTGTGCTTGCGCGCCGGACATCCTTTCCAATGACGACGACAAGCTCAGCCTCCCAGTCAAGCTCCTCGACCTCCTGTGGGTGGGCAATATCGTCATTCGCGCCGGTCAGCGCGTCGGTGAACTTCATGAACAGCGTGGGATAGTTCGGAAACTCCCGCCCCATCTCGGCGATGTGTCCGCGGTAATTAAGGCCAACGCACAGTACCTTGCTCGGCGCCAAGATCAGCCTCTCCCATTCGAGATCGGCAACCGGCCACCTCCTAGGCTCGGCTCCAGCCGCGCCCCCAGCGATAACACCCCCGATCCCAGCCGCGCCCCCAGCGCTGCCCGCACCTCCAGACGCAAGCAGCGCCCCGACGTCGTCGTAGCCCAGGTCAACCGCTTCATCGCCGTCAATCCGGACCGCCCTCGTGCCACCATCGACTCTGACTGTTGCGATCTTCATACCCCCATCTTCGCCGCTTGTGCGAATAAGCGAAAGCGCAACCGGGTGGGTGGGCGTGTAGTTTCGCCGATTTTCCCCGCAGGCGGATACCGTGGAGGGGTGAATACGACTCCTTACGAACTTGCAGCCCTCGCCGTCGCCGCTGTGGACGGCTTGGAGGCTGTGGGCGTTCGCGGCCCTTACACTCGCACCGCTGACTTCCAATACGGCGGAGTGGTGGACGCCAAGGGTCGGCGCTGGATCGTCAAGTACCCGCTTCACTCCATCGCCGGCACGATGATCGAGGCCGAGGCAGCCATCGCGCCCCCGCTCCTCACGGCGCTACGCGACGGGCGGTTGCCCTTCGACGTCGTTCGCCCGGCTGGCTTTGTGCAGGTCAAGGAAGGTCGCGCGGTCACCTACGTTGCGCCGATGGGTCGCGAACACGATTTCGAGGATCTCACCGAGGCCGACGCCCACGAGCTTGGCCGCGCACTTGCCGCGATTCATCAGTTGCCCGTGGAGACCATCGAAAACGCGGGGCTTCCCTCATACGACACGCAGACTTCCCGACGCCGGCTCCTAGCCGACCTTCACGACGCGGATGCGACCTCTCCCCTGCCCGGAATCCTGCGCCGCCGCTGGGAGAACGCGCTCGAGATCACTGACCTGTGGGATTTCGAACCGCGCGTCGTGCACGGCGACATCGGGTCAGACCAGTTCATGTGGTGGGACGGGTCGATCTCGTGTGTGCTCGGCTTCGGCTCTGCTCACGTGGGAGATCCCGCGCTCGACTTCGCCTCCCTTGTGTCAGTGCTGGACGAGCACCTTTTCGACGCCCTCGTCGAGTCCTACTCGAACGCGATGGGCGAGGAGCCGACTGAGAATTTCTACAATCGCGTGGTTCTCATTTCCGAGCTCGCGCTGGCACGCTGGATGCTATTTGGAGCCCGCCGCGGCGACGCCGAGATCGTCGACGAAGCGCGCGCCATGATGGACGATCTCGCCGCCGAGGTGGAGGCCGACCCGGACCTGGCACCGGGACCGACCTGGTCCGTCAGCCAGGCCACGCCCGCCTACGCAGATTCGGCCGACGACGCCGGCTTCACGACATTCGATCCTGACGGCCTCGACTATTCGGACGACGTCGATCATTCTGACGGCCTCGGCTATTCCGACGACGTCGGATCAGGCGACGAGAGTCTCGACGAGAGTTCGGCTCCCTCCGCAAGCTGATCGGCAATGTGCCGGGCGATGTGTTCGCCGGTCATGACCGGGGCACGAAGTTCACGCATCTCCGGCTCGTTCTCCCCGAGGTAATAGAAGGCCGCGCCGATATCCTCCAGTGGCATGCCCTTCGCCGTTGACCACGCGAGCCGGTAAAGCGCCAGCTGGTACTGGCGAGACTCCAGCTGATCCGGATGTGGCCGCCTACCCGTCTTCCAATCGATGATCGTCACCGGCGGATGGCCTTCGAGCCCCGACGTGTCTAGCACGGCGTCAATGACACACCGAATTGGCATGCCACCCAGCTCGATGTCCACGCCCTCCTCGATCGAGATCTTCGGGCACGCCGCATACGGGGAGCTGTGGAACCGGTCGAGCAGCCGCTCGCGGACGGCATCCGTAAGTTCACTCGCGCTGTCGATTGGCATCTCTTCCGGGTCCGCCACCGAATCGACGTCCAAGGTCAACGGGGCGTCGTAGTGATGTGCGATCGCCTCATGCACGAAGGTTCCCGTGCGCGCTGCGCGCGACGGCCGTTGCGGAATCGGCCGGCGTTGATCACGCACGAAGCTCTCCGGATCCGCTGCGAGTTTCACGACGTCCGACGCCGTGAGGTAATCGCGGGACAAAACGCCTGGGGTGGTCGATGCATTGGCTTCATGTATCAGTGCCTGCGCCTCGTCCCTCCACCGAGCCACGATCCGCGAGACGTCGTCGGCGGCGAGCTGACGAGTAGGCGGACTCGCGGACCGGTCGAGTCGCCGATCAATATCGACCGGCCATCGCTTCGTGGCCGGGTCGAAAATCTCGGCCCACACGCCACCCTCATCTTCCTTGGCTTCCAGCGCGAGGCGTTCCAGATCGCCGCCCACAAGCACGGGATCGTTATTCGGATCCGGGTTGAGGACCTCAGACATATCCATAATGAAGGTGTTTTGCGGCATGGTCGCGAAGTCGATCGGCCCCTCGGCGAGTTCGCTATCGACCCGCTTAACGAGGTCCTCTAACGCGCCCGCCGCCTTGGTCTCATCAACCAGGTCGTAGGAGCACACGATGAGGGTGTCGCGCGGGCGCGTGACCGCCACGTATGCGAGCCGCCTCTGTTCAGCGGCGTAGTGAGCTCGCAACGGTCCCGACGAGTAGCGATAGAATTCCTCGAGAATGGGCGCCTTGTCATGAGGTGTCACGCTCGCGTAGGCAGGAATTCGATCGGCGAAGCTGAAGTACGGCAGGTGTGCCCGATCGGCGCGCAATGGGAAGGGCAGGGCGCTTGCGTTGAGCTGCCACGCACTGTCTGGCGAATGGGCATCAAACCCTTTGTATTTCATGTCGGGGACTGCCACGATGTCCCACTCCAAGCCCTTTGCTCCATGAATCGTCATAATTTGAACCACGCCGGATTCTGGCACGACCTCTTCGGTCATGAGGAACTGGGCGTCGCCACTGACCTCGCCTTCTCCCGTGTTTTCATGCTCTTCGACGGCGTCAATCCACTCAACGAAGCCCTTGAGGCTCGCACGCGGATTATCGCTGACATACTGCGCGGCCATTCGAACAAATGCACCTAGCGCGCCCTCAACACGCGCCCCGCCGTCGCGCCTCGACCGCGCGTAGAACGGCAGGTCAAGCGCGTCGATCGTGTGGGTGATGAGGTCAGGCACGGACAGGTGGGCTCGCTCGCGAATGCCACGCAGCAGGGAACTGATGTGCTTGAGCCGGGCGTAGCCGGCGTCGCTCATCCCCTCCGGCGCCGACGCCAAGGAGTCAATGGCTTCCACCAAACTCGGCCGAATATCGATCTCGACGCGCGCGGGGTTGCTCTCCCGATCGGCAGCCTGTTCCTGACGCGCGCTCTGTTCCTTGCGAGCCCTGCGCGCCAAGGTTTTCGCGAATTCCCCGAGCGCTCGAAGGTACTTTGTTCCGATGGCAAAGTGGGTAAAGATCGGCACCAGCAAATCGTTTCGATCCGGCACCGCCACGAGCCCGAGGAACGAACGCAGCAGCCGAACTTCAGGCTTTTCAATGAGCGCTTCTCCGCCCACAATTTCGAACGGAACCCCACGGTTCTCAAGCGCCTGAGCCGTGAGCTCAATGTAGGACCGCTTACGGCACAGCACGACGGCGGTGGGGAACGTGAGCTTGGCCGGATCGGTTTCGCCCCGCTCTATTCTTTGCGAAATCTCCACTCGTGCGTCGTCGAACAGACCCGCGAACTGGTCGGCCATCGCCGCGTATGAATCGTCGCAGAACGTTCGGTGGATATGGCGAACATCCCCGTCGCCAGCTCCTGGTCGCGGAGTCAGTTTCTTCACGGTCATCGACGGATAGGACAACTTGCCCTGGGTCAGCGCATTCGCGGCGTCGAGGATCTGCGATCCGTTTCTAAACGCGGTTGATAGCGTGAGGTTCTTTGCGACGCGGAACCGGTCCATGAAGTCGCTCAGAGCCGCGGCCGAAGCTCCGCGCCAGGAATAAATAGCCTGGTTGGGATCACCCACGGCGCACACCGACCACGCATCCGAAAAAGCGTTATAAAGGAACTCGGCCTGCTGGGAGGAGGTGTCCTGATACTCGTCGAGCAGAATGAGTTTGTAGTGGCCGACCAGCTCTCCGACCTGGTCCGGCACGGCCTTCAAAATGCGATTGGCTCGATCCACCTGATCGGCGAACTCGATAACAGAGTGTTCCTTTTTGTATGCCAGATACGAGTCAATGAGCGTGCACAGCGCAAGCCGCTTATTAATGGCGCCAAGAGCTCGGGCAGGTTCGGTTTGTGTGGCCCTTGAGGCGTCAGTGTGCGTACCGCGTGCCACCTTCGCATCCTTGACCTTTTGAACGGCATCTCGCTCCTCAGTCAAGACCTCGCGTAGCTCTGGAGTCGTGACCCCATTCGAGATGAGCTCATCGGCTAGCGTCAGCGCGCGATCAACAACCGTGTTCGCCGCCCAACCCTTAAGATCCGCATATTCTTGCGATTCAGTATCGAGCGAGGAGACAATATCGCGCATAATCTGCCAGCGCTCGGCATCGGTAATGAGCCGAGCTCGCGGATCTTCGCCGATCAGCATGGAGTAGGACGCCGCGATGCTTGCAGCAAACGAGTTGTACGTCGAGATCGTCGGCTGTGCCATCTCGTCGTGCGTATGACCAGCGACGGTGTCCGACTCCTCGAGCTCCGATTCTTCACCCTCGTGCTGGCCGGAGTCCGCAGTTACCTGCTCAGCATCTGCACGAGGCATGAGCCCCGACCTAGCTGCGTGAGCCAGCTGGGCCTCCACGCGCTCTGCCAGTTCGCCGGCCGCCTTGGTCGTGAACGTCAGGCCGAGTACCTCGTCCGGGCGCACGTTGCCATTAACGATGTGCCACACGATGCGCTGCGCCATCGTGGCAGTCTTGCCAGAACCAGCACCCGCGATGACGGCGATCGCCTGATCCTCGCTGACGATCACCTCACGCTGTTCCTCGGTGGGCTGGTGTTCGAGTGTCTTGGCAAAGGCCTCGTACGAGATCATGAGAAAATCCTTCCGCTGCCCACCGCGGGACATGTGGCCGTGTACGCGCACGTACGGCACATCAGGTTACGCACCGCGGCGAACGAACCACCGCGCTGGACCTTGCCGGTATTAAGAATCATCGCGTCCACTTCCGCCATCTCCTGCGGGCCGAGAGCTTCTTGAGCACGCACGGTTGGCAGGTTGGCCTTCGTCGGCTTCTTGACGTACAGCAGCTTCGCACCATTCGCTTTGTCGATGCCCTCCACCGCACCGCGGTCGATCAGCCACTGGTACACGCGTAGCTGGGGATTAACAGCCGCTTCGGCCCTGGTGATTTCGTTGCTCGAGGTCTTGAAATCAATCACGGAGGCTTCGTTGGCCGTCATCTCCAAGCGATCCAGCCTCGAGGTCACCACAACCGTGCCGTCCGGATCATCCAGCGAATCACGTGCACTCTGCTCCGTGAGTACGTTGACGCCCGTTTGCTCGAGATACGTGCCAAGTGTCGTCAGCATGACGTCGAGATCCGCGCGGACCTTCGTGCCGTCGAAGTCGTCGGGTAGGTCGAGATCCGCAATCAGCTGTTCCGCACGTTCCCGCATGTCGGACGTCGGACCGTATGGAAACTCCTCCGCGAGCGTGTGGATGAGAGTGCCGACGTCCAGCGCGCGCGTGTCAGTGGTTGACGCCGCGCCGAGTGAATCCAAGAACGCTCGAAGTGGGCAGCGCATTGTGGATTCGATGCGCGAGGGAGACACGTAGACGTCTCCCTCCGCTCCGAGGTGCGTGCTGGGTTCAAGCTGGTCAACCCACGTATCGCACCTCGCGGAGTCCACACCCTCCTGCGCAAGTTCGTCCAGAACGCCCTCGGCCGCCAAGGAGAGAATGTCATCCCCGCTCGCCATCGCCTGCCGCAACTGGCCAGTCAGACCCGCCGTGTCGAGTGCACGAGCAACGGCCCTCGCCTCGGTCGCTTCAGGAAAGAGCCACTGAAGAAAGCGCGAGGGCTGCACGCCGTCACCGCGCGTCGCGGTCACGACCACCGACTTTCGTGCGCGCGTGAGCGCCTTGAGGAGCATGCGCAGCTCGTCGTCAATGACGTCCCGCACCAGCTGCCCCGACTCCACAACACGCCCGGCCATCTCCGAGCCGAGCACAACGTTGACGAGCTTGGGGACCTTCGTGAGCGGGTTTCGCAGACGCGTGTTCGGCCACGTGCCCTCGTTCAGCCCGAGGATTGCCACGTAGTCCCACGATTTACCGATCGTCGACGACGGCGTTGCGAGCGTCACCTCGTCCGCAAGGCCACCTGTTCGAGCGATGGAGTCCTCGGGAATGTCCTGCTCCTCGAGCGCCTCGAGAAGCACGGCGATGCTGGCGTTCGCCGGATCGCGGTCCGCCTGGCGCTGCGCAACCCGAAACACCGAGATCACGGCGTCGAGATCCGCATTCGCCGCATCCGCATGGGCTCCGACGCCAAGGGCGCGCTCGCGCCACTGATCGGCGACGCCGACCCCATCCCAAGCCTCCCACAGCACCTCTTCGCCGAGCGCCCCGCGATCACGGGCCGCTCTGATCCGCTCGATCACGGCATGGATCTGCTGGAGCTCGGGCACCTTGGCGAGCTGCTCGCCACCCGTGAGAACGAGCGTCAACAATTCAGACTCGGACCGCGACCCGCCCATGGCCAGCTCCCAGCCGCGCAGTTCGCGGCGAAGCGAGCGAAGATCTAAGGGATCGATGGCGAACAGCGGGCCAGTGAGCACGTGTTCGATCTGTGCCGTATCGACGACGATCGGATCCCACAGCGCCACCTCAATGAGATCAATAAGCGCCGCCACCGCACGCTGCTCGCGCAGCGGCTCCGAACTCATGAGTGGCGCGATGGGAACGCCGTACCGAAGGAAGGATCGCCGCGCAGCGCGGTGCGTGCCAGCCGATCGCGTCAGGACCGCCATCTGCGAGTACGGGACGCCCTCAAGGAGATGCAAGCGCCGCATTCGCGTTGCAACATATGCGATCTCTTCGTCCTCGTTCGCAAAGATCTGCGCCACCGCCGGGTAAGAATCGCCAGCCGCCTCGCCATCGCCAGCCGCCTCGCCGACGTCGGCCGCTTCGCCATCGTCGGCCAGCTCAGCGTCCGCCGCAGCGCCGCCCTCGCCGTCCGCCACGAAGTCTGCAGCCCTGTGCCGGCCCGCTCCGGCGGTATGAATGCCGGAGGTCGCCTTGGCCACGACCTCCCCGATTTGACCTCCCGCGCGATAGCGATGAGTCAGGTAGAAGCGCTCGGCACCAAGCCCTCCTGCCGCCTCGTCTCGCGTGAGCAACGCCGGAAGATGTGCCACGCCTCCGCGAAATCCTTGAACGGCCGCGTCCGGATCGCCGAACGTGACGATCGATGTGCCGTCCGCCTTCAATGCACGAAGAAGAGCCCGCACGGCGAGAGTGGAGTTCTCGACGTCGTCGACGATCACCCAATCCCAGCGCGGCTTTTCGATATCTAGTTTGCCGTCTCCCACAGT
>NZ_JBHWPL010000080.1:0-18154 GCF_043424875.1 Trueperella sp.
AGCCCCTAATAAGCGATCACATGCTGCCAACCGACCCTGGTGGCAACACCCCCCGGATCATTAAATAGACAGGGGCAAGACACCATGCCAGGGCGGCTGGCCGACAATCCCAATCAACACCCGCCAATCAGGACCTGTCAACAAGGTAACGGGTGAGGGTGCCGGGGCCTGTTGTTTGGGGCGGGGCCTGTTGTCTTGGGGTGAGGACCTGAAAATCGTGTGAGTCTGAGCGTTTTCGTCGTCGTTTTTGCTCACATGGGCCGTTTTCTCACAGGTTTTTAGGTGGTCAGCGGTAAGGTCGCCCGCTTAGGGGGTAGTGCCCGCTGAGATGGGAAAGTTGCAGGCCGAGATGGAAGGCTGCCCGTTGAGAGCGGGATTGTTGCCGGGCGCGCGGATGTTACTCGCCGAGGCAGAATGCTGGAGGCCGATTTGGAAGGTTGCAGCCGAGCTAGAGGGCCGCTCGCTGGGTGTGGGCGTGTGGTTTGGGGTGAGGACCTGAAAATCGTGTGAGTCTAAGCGTTTTCGTCGATGTTATTGGTCATATGGGCCGTTTTCTCACACGATTTTCAGGTGGTCAGCCATAAGGCCACCCGCCGGGAGCCGGGAAATTGCCTGCCTCCAGCCCCGACCCTGCCCGTTGCAAAGATCACAAAGGCATAACTTTCGCCCTGCGACGTGGTGAAACTGTGTGTGCACATCTGTCCGACACGCGCATAACTTACCCTACCGTAGCGTAACTTACGTTAGGGTAACCCCCATGGAACTTTCGTTCACTAACTCCGCATTCACGCGGGGCTCGTTCATCGTTCACCGGGTGGACACCACAACTTCCACGCAGGACGACCTGCGCGGGCTCACCGACGCCGCCCACCTCACCACCGTGCGCGCGGAACATCAGACAGTCGGTCGCGGGCGCCTCGGACGCGCGTGGGAGTCGAAGCCGGGTCAATCGCTCTTGGCGTCAACATTCGTCGCGCTCCCAGATACAGAGCGCATGCGTGAACGGCTCGGCTTCCTCACCCTCATCGGCGCTGCCGCGGCACGCGCAGCCCTCGCCGAGCTCACCGCCAGCGACGCATTTACCGTCAAATTCCCCAATGACGTCATGTGCGATGGGGGCAAGATCGCCGGCGTGCTCGGCGAATTCCTGCCCGAGCACTCGACCGCGCTCGGTGAATTGTGCGCGGCGATCGGAGTCGGCATCAACGTGAGTCAGGGCCCGGACGAGCTCGTCGACGGCGCCACCTCACTTGCGGCACAAGGCTTCGCTGGGCAGGACGACGCTAGGCAGGACGACGCTAGGCAGGACGACGTTGGGCAGACCGACTCTGGGCAGACCGACTCTGGGCAGGACGACGCCGGGCAGGACGATGCCGGGCCGAAGAACTCTGGGCAGACCGACGCTGGGCAGACCGACTCTGGGCAGACCGACGCTAGGCAGGACGACGCCGGGCCGAAGAACTCCGGGCCGAAGAACTCTGGGCAGACCGACTCTGAACAGACGGACTATGGGCGGAACGACGCCGGGCAGGACGACGCCGGACGGAACGGCGCGGGGCAGCCCAGCGCCGCACACGACAGCGCGGACCGCCTCCTCGAGCTCTACCTCCACCACCTATCGCGGCGCATCGACGCATTCGCCAACGGTGCGGACGCCACCGAGCTCATTGCAGAGCTCAACGAGCACCTGGACGGCCGCGGCACCCACGCGACCGTGGCCGGAGAGAGCGGCATCATCGTCGGGCTCACCGACTCCGCCCACCTCATTCTTCGTGGCGAACAGGAGGCGCAGGTCTCGCCTGCCGATGTCGCCATGTTCGTCGAACACGGCCTAACCCAACGGCCATCATCCGACTCATCAAAGGACGCAAACCTGTGAAGATTTTGATTGCCAACCGTTCCGAGATCGCGATGCGAGTGATCCGGACGGCAAAAGACATGCAGATCCCCACCGTCGTGGGCTATGCCGAAGCTGACTTCGGCACCCCGTTCACCCGCTTTGCCGACGAAGCCCACGCCCTGGGCGGAGCCAGCTACGCCGAGACGTACATGAACGGCGAGAAGCTCATCGCGCTCGCGGCGGCTTCCGGCGCAACGGCCGTCCACCCCGGCTACGGCTTCCTCTCGGAAAGCCCGGAGTTCGCGGAGATGGTCACGGCCGCCGGCCTCACGTGGATTGGCCCCTCGCCACGCACCCTGCGCGAGCTCGGCGATAAGATCTCGGCCCGCCAGCTCGCCGAATGCGCGGGCGTCCAGCCCGTCCCCGGCATCTCCGACGCCATCGACGGACGCGAGCAGGTCGAAGAGTTTGTGGAGCGCTGGGGCTATCCCATCGTCACGAAGAAGGCCGACGGCGGCGGCGGTCGCGGCATCACGATCATCCGCAACGACGACGATCTGGCGCACTTCTTCGCCGCGGCTGGCCCGAACCCCGAGGGCGTGTTTGTTGAGAAGTTCCTTGAGTCGGCCCGTCACATTGAGACTCAGTGCATGCGCGACGCCCACGGCAACTTCGCGGTGGTCTCCACCCGCGACTGCTCGATTCAGCGCCGCAACCAGAAGCTCATCGAGGAGGCACCGGCTGCGGGCCTAATCCCCGAGCAGGAAAAGACGCTGATCGACTGGTCGCGAGCGCTGTTTGAAGTCTCGGACTTCGTGGGTCTTGGCACCTGCGAGTTCCTCGTCGAGTCGGGCCGCGATGAGAGCGGCGACTCCGGCGAGCAGGCGGGCGCCATCTACTTCCTCGAGGTGAACCCGCGCCTGCAGGTCGAGCACACCGTCTCCGAGGAGATCACCGGGCTCGATCTCGTGCGAGAGCAAATCGTCATCGCAAACGGCGAGGCAATGAGCGTCGTGCCCGAACCCACTGGTCACTCGTTCGAATTCCGCCTGACCTCCGAGGATCCCGCGCGGGACATGATGCCGTCGGAGGGAACGATCACCAAGCTCGAATGGCCGCTCGGCCACGGCGTGCGCATTGAAACCGGCGTGCATCAGGGCGACGCCGTAACCTCCGCCTTCGACTCCATGCTGGCAAAAATCATCGTGACCGGCCCAAGCCGGGACGTCGCGATCGCACGCTCGCTGCGCGCGCTGGCCGAGCTCCGCCTCGAGGGGATCGCAACGCCGATGCGCCTGTATCGCGACGTGATCGCCGCCGAGGAGTTCGCGAACCTCGAGTATTCCACCCGCTGGTTCGAAGAAGAATTCTTGCCGCAGTGGCAGCGCGGCGCATCTCCAGCGACTCCGCCCGCCGCCAGCACGGCACCCAGCGCGGGCACTCCCGAGCGCGAGACGTTCATCATCGAGCTCGACGGCAAGCTCTCCGAGCTGCGCGTCCCTAAGGGTCTGTTCGGCGGGGGAGCACCGGCACCTACGCCCCGCCCGCAACCGCTTCGCCGCGCCAACCGCACGCGCGAGGGTCTGCCAGCAGGCGGCGGGGAAGCGACCGGCGACGTGTGCTCGCCCATCCAGGCGATCGTCGTTCGCGTGGTCGCCGAGGAGCGTAAGGCCGTCACGGAAGGCGACCTCCTCGTCGTCCTCGAATCCATGAAAATGGAAAGTTACGTGTACGCCCCGATTGACGGCGTCGTCGAATCGATCGCCACCAGCCAGGGCGCCAACGTCTCCGCTGGAACCTCGCTACTCACCATCACCCCCAACAGCTAATCGCGAAGGAGCCCCCATGACGTCCGATTCCATGATCACGTTGACCGATGAGTCGCTGACCATCGATACCACGTCGCGCGAGGTTGACCGCGACAGCTTCATCACCTACCAAAATCAGCTCTCGGATCAGGCCGAAGCCAAGGCGCAGCAGCGCCAGCATGCGAAGGGCAAGATGACGGCGCGCGAGCGCATCGAGACCCTGCTCGATCCGGACACCTTCACCGAAATCGGCCAGTTCGTTGGCGGAAACGTCGCCGAGGGATTCCAGGGCGCGGCGGTTGTGTGCGGGCTTGGCCAGATCAACGGCCGCCAGGTGGCGATCTACGCCCAGAACTTCGCGGTTCAGGGCGGCACGCTCGGTGAGGCCGAGGGAGACAAGATCATCTCCACGATCGACAAGGCGCTCATGCTGCGCATCCCCGTCATCGGAATCATGGATTCCGGCGGCGCCCGCATCCAAGAAGGCGTGGTGGCCCTTGGCCAGTACGGCCGCATCTTCAAGAAAACCTGCCAGGCCTCCGGCGTCATCCCGCAGCTGTCGATCATCCTCGGGCCGTGCGCCGGCGGCGCCGTCTATTCGCCCGCCCTCACCGATTTCATCATCATGACCAAGGACAACTCGCACATGTTCGTCACGGGCCCGGACGTGGTGCGCGCGACGACGGGCGAGGACGTGTCCTTTGCCGATCTCGGCGGCGCGCAGGTCCACAACTTCCAATCCGGCGTGGCGCATTACCTCGCCGAGGATGAGGACGACGCCCTCGACTACACCCGAACGCTGCTGACCTACCTGCCGTCGAACTCCGACGATCCGGCGCCCTCATACGACTACATTGAGGACACCACGCAGGCCGATCTCAACGCCCTCGTGCCCGATGAAACGAAGGTGCCCTACGACGTCGTCGATGTGATCTGCGGCGTCGTCGACTACGGCGAATTCGTCCAGATCCAGGAATACTTCGCCCGCAACATTGTGGTGGGCTTTGCGTGTATCGAGGGGCGTTCCGTGGGGATTGTCGCGAATCAGCCGATGCACGACGCCGGCACGCTCGACGTGGACGCCTCCGAAAAGGCCGCCCGCTTCGTTCAGTTCTGCGACGCGTTCAAGATCCCCGTGGTCACGCTCGTGGACGTGCCGGGCTACCGGCCGGGCACCGAGCAGGAGCAGGCCGGCATTATCCGCCGCGGCGCCAAGCTCATCTGGGCCTACGCCACCGCGTCCGTGCCGCTCGTGACTGTCATCTTGCGCAAGGCCTACGGCGGCGCCTACATCGTGATGGGCTCGAAGTCGCTCGGCGGCGACCTCGTCTACGCATGGCCCGGCGCCGAAATCGCGGTTCTCGGCGCGGACGGCGCGGTGTCTATCATCCATCGCCGCGATCTTGCCAAGGCGCGAGAGGACGGCAACGAAGCGGAGGTTCACGCGAAGCTCTCCGCCGCGTACACGCGCACGAACGTCAACCCGTACCTGTCGGTATCGCGCGGCGAGCTCGACGGCATCATCGCGCCAAACGACACGCGCGCCACCATTTCCGCCTCGCTCGAGGCCCTCCAGTCAAAGAACACGATCTACACCGGCCCGGCCCGTCACGGCAACATGCCGATGTGACGCCCTTAGTTGTACACCCCCATAGTTGTACGCCCATTTCTAGGAGAAATAATCCATGACTCTTGCTCACATGCTTAACGATGGCGCCCCCTACGTGCTCCAGTTTGGCGGACAGGCCACGCCCTGGCGCTCCGCGCTCAAGGACCTCGCCGAGGACGCCGCCCTGCGCTCCACCCTCGAGGGAACGCTCGCCCGCGCCGACCAGCTCCTCGCGCCCGTCCTGCCGGAGATCACCCGCATCGCCGCCGGCAAGCTCGACCTCTTCGACCGTCCCTCCGCCGACGCGTTCGCCTCGGTGCCCGGCATCCTGCTCGCCCAGTACGGCGCGCTCCTCGATTTCCCGATCAGCGCGCCCCCGCGGGCGACGATCGGCTACTCGCAGGGCGTGCTCGGCGTTGCTTTGACGCAGAAGGTCGACGACGCCGAACACGCGGCTTACGTCGTTGCGCTGTCCAGGCTCATTGGCGCGGCTGCGACGAAGGCGACCCGCGTGGCCGGAGCCGAGCGTCACGGTGAACTCACGCCGATGATGGCCGTGCGCGGGATTCCGGAGGCGGCGCTCGCGCAGATCGTCGACCGGCACCCCGGCGTGTGGCTCGCGATCCGCAACACGCGCACGTCCTACACACTCTCGGGAATTCCCGCCGATTTGGACGCGGTGCGCCGCGACTTGGCCGATCTGGCCGCCGCCGAAAAGAAGGCGCGCGATGATAAGACCATCGGCGGCGCCCCGATGCAGCCGATCGTCGACTTCCTCGACGTGTCCGCGCCCTTCCACTCCGGCCTGCTGGAGCCCGCCCTCGAGCAGGTCCACGCGTGGGCCGATGCGTGTGGGCTGGCCGCCAACGTTGACGTAGACGGCCTGGCCGCCGCGGTGCTGACCAAGCGCCTCGACTGGGACGAGCTGTTTGCGCAAGCTGCCGACGGCGCCGAGTGGATCATCGACCTCGGCCCGGGCGCAGGCCTGAACAGGATCACGGACGAAAACACGCGAGGCCGCGGTATCGGCATCGTGAATGCGTCGACGGCGAACGCCCGCGACCAGATCATGATTCCCGGAAACGATTGGGCGAAGGGCGCGGACTGGTCGGAGTTCGCGCCGGCGCTCGCCAAGCTTGATGACGGCCAGATCGTCGTCGATACGAAGTTCTCGCGGCTGACCGGGCGCTCGCCCGTCCTGCTCGCCGGAATGACCCCCACCACCGTGGAGCCCGACATCGTGGCCGCCGCGGCAAACGCCGGCTACTGGGTGGAAATGGCCGGTGGCGGCCAGGTCACGGAGCAGGTGTTTGAAGACAACCTCGCGGGGCTCGTCGAGCAGCTCGAGCCCGGGCGGACCGTCCAGTTCAACGCCATGTTCATGGATCGCTACCTGTGGAATCTGCAGTTTGGTACCCAGCACATCGTGACGCGCGACCGCGAATCGGGCGCGCCGATCGACGGCGTGGTGGTCTCGGCGGGCATCCCCGAACCTGAGGAAGGCATCGAGCTCGTCCACGACCTGCGCGCGAAGGGCTTCACCTACGTGGCATTCAAGCCGGGCACCGTGGCGCAGATCCGCCAGGTACTCGAGATTGCGCGCGGGGTCGACGACGACGTGCCGGTTCTCCTCATGGTCGAAGACGGCCACGCGGGCGGGCACCACTCGTGGGAGGACCTCGACCAGCTCCTGCTCGCGACCTACGAAGAGATCCGCGCCGAGGACAACACGATCCTCGTGGCCGGTGGCGGACTCGGCGTGCCCGAGCGCGCCGCCGCGTTCATGACGGGCGAGTGGGCCCTCAACCACGGCAGCGTCAAGATGCCGGTGGATGCGATCATGATCGGCACCGCGGCGATGACGGCGAAGGAGGCCAAGACCAACGACGACGTCAAGCAGCTCCTCGTCGACACCCCCGGCGTCGCGCCGGAAGACAACCTGGGCTGGGTGGGCGAAGGCGAAGTCAACGGGGGAGTGACCTCCGGGCTCTCGCATCTGCTTGCCGACATGTACGAGATCGAGAACTCGGCCTCGCAGGCAGCGCGCCTCATCGTGGACGTGCAAAATGATCCGGACGCGCTGGTGGATCGCCACGACGAGATCGTGGAGGTCATCAACAAGACGGCGAAGCCGTACTTCGGAGATCTCGATGAGATGACGTACGCGGACGTCCTGCGCCGCTACGCCGAGCTGTCTTTCCCGTGGAACGACATCTCGTGGATTCAGCGCTGGCACGAACTTGCTCAGCGCGTGGAGGCGCGCCTTGCACCGGTTGAGACCGGCGAGATCGCGTCGATGTTCCCCGACGTGGCGTCGGTGGAGGACCCTGAGGCGGTTATCTCCGCCCTGCTCGAGGCGTATCCGCAGGCTGAGAACATCGAGCTCACGACGTTCGACGCGGCCTGGTTTGTTGAGCTGTGCCGTAAGTACCCCAAGCCGGTCCCGTTCGTGCCGATCATCGACGGCGCGCTGCTGCGCTCGTGGGGCACCGACGGCCTGTGGCAGAGCCACGATCCGCGCTACAGCGCCGATCAGGTTCGCATCATTCCCGGCCCGGTTTCCGTTGCCGGCATCACCAAGGTCAACGAGCCGGTGGCCGACATTCTGGCCCGCTACGAAGACGCGACGATCGAGGCGCTCGGCGGCTCGGGGGCTCAGGCAAGCGAGCGGTACTCGCGCGATTCGGCCACGCTCGAGGACTACATCCGCACCACGGAACACATCCAGTGGCACGGACACCTCATGACGAACCCGGCCACCGTCGTCGACAATTACGATCTTGTCCAGACGGATCGGGGCTACGACATCGTGGTCAACCTCGACACGATGTGGGACGGCACAGACGCCAGCCAGCACGCGGTTCGCGAGCTGCGCGTTCCGCTCGTGATTCCCGCCGGCGCGACCACCGGCGCGGTGCCCGTCGTCGACGACGAGCGTCTGCCGGAGGCCATGTATGCGCTGCTCGCGGCGACTGCCGGCGTGGGCGCGCCGAACCCGATGGGCGACCAGATCACGGAGCTGCCGCGCATTGAGCCGGAGTCGCCCGATTCGGAGTTCGGTGAGGCGCACTATCGCTTCTCCATCCGCCCCGAGCTCGGTACGTTGCATGCGGGTGTGACGGCGGCGAGCCTGCCGTCGTCGTTGAAGCCGGCGCCGATCGTACCCTCGGCCGTGCTGGGCATGTGCTGGCCGTCGATCTATGCGGCGCTCGGCTCGGCGATCGTGGATGACTACCCGGTGATTGAGGGGCTGCTCAACGCCGTCCACCTTGACCACACAGAGAATCTTGACACTGACAAGCTTGCCGGGCTCGACCACCTCGATGCCCGCAGCCGCTGCACCTCCTACTCGGAGTCCAGCTCCGGGCGCGTGGTCGTCGTCGAAACTGAACTGACGCACGAGGGCGAATTCGTTGGCTCATTCATCGAGCGCTTCGCAATTCGCGGCCGCGTGTTCGGCAAGGAGCTCCCCGCCGATCCGCCTTACGCCGGCGGCATCGAGCAGGAGATCTCCGATACGGCGCGGTCGGTGCTGCGCCGCGTGAGTGTGAGCGCGCCGGAGGATATGACTCCGTTCGCGATGGTCTCGGGCGATTACAACCCGATCCACACCTCATACCGCGCTGCCAAGGTGGCGGGCATGGAGGCGCCGCTGGTCCACGGAATGTGGCTCTGCGCTGCCGCACAGCACGCCGTGTCCGCCACCGACGAGGACGGCCACCGCTGGCACATTCAGGGCTGGACGTACCGCATGTACGGCACCGTCGATCTGAATGACGAGGTGGACATCTCCGTGGAGCGCATCGGCTCCGTCGCAGGTGGCGGGCTCATCCTCGAGGTGAATTGCCGCGTGGATAAGAACGTCGTGTCGCAGGCGACAGCCACCGTCACTCCCGCCAAGACCGCGTACGTGTACCCGGGCCAGGGCGTGCAGAGTCAGGGCATGGCTCTCGACGAGCGCGCGTCCTCGCCGGCCGCGCGCGAGGTGTGGGAGCGTGCCGACAAGCACACGCGCGAGGCACTCGACTTCTCGATCTTGGCGATCGTGCGCGACAACCCGCAGGTGCTCACCGCCAACGGCGTGACCTACCGCCACCCGCAGGGCGTTCTCAACCTGACCCAGTTCACGCAGGTGGCGCTCGCGACCGTCGCGTTCGCTCAGACCGAGCGGCTGCGCGAGGCGGGCGCTCTGGTGGAGGGCTCGTACCTGGCCGGCCACTCGCTCGGCGAATACAACGCGCTGGCCGCCTACGGCCAGATCTTCCCGCTCGAGGCGGTCATCGAAATCGTGTTCCACCGCGGCTCCACGATGCACAACCTCGTGCCGCGCGATGAGGAAGGCTTCTCGAACTACCAGATGGGCGCGCTGCGGCCGAACCAGTTCGGGGTGGGGGATGATGCGGTTGCGGACTACATCGCCTCCGTTGCCGAGGCGAGCGGCGAGTTCATCGAGATCGTCAACTACAACCTCGCGGGCGAGCAGTACTCGATCGCGGGAACCATTGCGGGCATTCGGGCGCTCGCGGCGGACGCCGGCAGGCGTGCCGAGGAGGCCGGGGGCAAGCGTCCGTTCATGCTCGTTCCGGGCATTGACGTGCCGTTCCACTCGACGGTGCTGCGCGACGGCGTGCCGGACTTCCGCGGACTGCTCGACGGGTTGCTACCCGCCGAGATCGATCCGGAGATGCTGGTTGATCGCTACATTCCGAACCTCGTGGCTCGCCCGTTCGAGCTCACCGAGGAGTTCTTGGACTCGATCCTTGAGGTGGTGCCGTCTGAGACGGTTCAAGCCTTGAAGGACCGCTGGGCTGACGTGGATCTGGCGGCTGAAGCTGGGCGGGTCACGCGAGATCTGCTCGTTGAACTTCTGGCTTGGCAGTTCGCCTCGCCGGTGCGCTGGATCGAGACGCAGGACTTCCTGTTCCGCGGCGTTGCCGATGGCGGCGCTGGCGTGGAGAATCTCATCGAGATCGGTCTGGGCGCGGCCCCGACGCTGGCCAACCTTGCGTCGAAGACGCTTGGTCAGCCGAGGTTCGCCAACCGCCGCGTGAGCGTCTACAACGTGCAGCGCGACGAGAAGATTGTCTACAACGAGGATCAGGCGAACGCCGAGCCGCTCGTGTCAGCGCCGGTTGATACGGCTCCTGCTGACTCGGGTGCTGGTGGTGCTGGCGATGCTGGCGCTGGTGGTGCTGGTGCCGGGGCCGACGAAGTGGGCCAGGGCGCTGCAGGTCAGGATGCTGCAGGTCAGGATGCTGCGGCTCCGGGCGCAGGTACACAGGGCGCAGATACTCAAGGCGCAGATACACAGGGCGGCACTGCAGAGCCGCCGGCAACGCAAGCCGCGCAGCCAGCGGCGGCTGCTGCACCGTCGTCGTCGGGACCCGTCGAAGAAATTACCTTCGACGCAGCCGACGCGATCCGCGTGCTGCTGGCCGAATCGAACAAGCTGACGTTTGAGCAGGTGGGCGATGCGGACAACGTGGAGTCGCTGACGAATGGCGTGTCCTCGAAGCGCAACCAGGTGCTGATGGACATGTCTTCCGAGCTCAACCTGTCCTCGATTGATGGCGCCGCCGAGGCGTCGGTGGCTGAGCTGTCGAAGACGGTCAACAAGCTTGCACACAATTACAAGCCGTTCGGGCCGGTTCTCTCCGAGGCGATGGGCGATCGCATTCGCAAGCTCTTCGGTGCGGCCGGCCTGAGGCTCGACCACATTGCGCAGCGCGTGTCCGGCACGTGGGGTCTGGGCGAGGGCTGGTCTGCGTGGACGACAGCCGTGATCTTGCTCGATACCCGCGAGGGCAAGTCCTCGCGCGGTGGCGAACTCGCGCAGCTGCCGGTGGCGCCGACCTCGGTGGCGGATGTGGATGCGCTGATCGATGCGGCCGTGGAGCGCGTGGGTGCACTCAACGGCGTGGCCGTCTCCAAGCCGAGCGCCGGGGGAGGTGCCGGTGGCGCGGTTGTCGATTCGGCCGCTTTGGACGCGTTCTCGCAGGAGATCACGTCTGTGCTGGCGGACAACGCGCGCGACTTGCTCGAGCGGTTGGGCAAGACGACCCCCGCGGCGGCCGCTCAGTTGGAGGATACGGAGCTTGTTGAGACCGTGGCCGCCGAGCTTGGCTCGAACTGGCCGAAGCTCGTGGAGCCCGGATTCTCGGCGAAAAAGGCCGTGTTGCTGAGCGATCGCTGGGCGAGCGCGCGCGAGGATCTCGCGCGCCTCGTCAATGGAGAGGCGAGGCTCGATACCGGCGAGGTGGGCCTCGATACCGGCGACGTGGGCCGCGATAACGGTGGGGTAGCCGACGATCAGCGCAGCTTTAGTGAAAATCCGGCTGAAAAGGGCCAAAATGGCGCCCTTGATGCCGCTGGGTCACTAAAGTTGTCGAGCTTCGTGGGTACCGGCGCTGAAGTCGCTCGCCAGGCGGAGTTCTACGCCGCGAATTCGGACGTTTCTGGCGAGGTGCGCGAGGCGCTGCGCGAGATTGCGAGGGTGGCCGTCGATGAGTCGGCGGGCGAGTACAGCGGCCAGATTGCCGTGGTCACGGGAATGACCCCGGACTCGATCGGCGGCGCGGTGGCCAAGCGCCTGCTCGCCGGCGGTGCAACGGTGATCGCAACGGCCTCGCGGGTTGACCAGAAGCGTCTGCTCGCCGGGCGCAAGCTCTATCGCGAGAACGCTCGCGCAGATGCAAGCCTGTGGCTTGTTCCCGCGAACCTCTCCTCGTACCGGGATATCGATGCGCTCGTGGAGTGGATCGAGCAGCCCGTACGCGAGACGGTGGGCGGGCAGACGAAGGAAAAGAAGCCGGCGATGGTTCCGGACGTGCTCTTCCCGTTTGCGGCGCCGCGCGTCTACGGCATGATGGACGAGGCCGGCGGCGATACCGAGAGCCAGGCGCGCCTCATGCTGTGGGGCCTTGAGCGGCTGCTGACGGGCCTTGCCAAGATTGGTACGGACACGGTTGTTGGTCACCGTCTGCACGCGGTGCTCCCGGGTTCGCCCAACCGTGGCCTCTTCGGGGGCGATGGCGCATATGGCGAGGTCAAGGCGGCATTCGATGCGATCGTGAACAAGTGGAAGGTCGAACCGTGGGCCGAGCGCGTGACCCTCGCGCATGCCCGCATTGGGTGGGTGCGCGGAACGGGTCTCATGGGCGGAAATGATCCGCTCGTGGAGGCGGCGGAGGCTGCGGGTGTTCGCACGTGGTCGACGGATGAGATGGCGGATCAGCTCGTTGGTCTGGCATCGCAGGAGGCGCGCGCGAAGGCAGCCAATGAGCCGATCGACGCGGATCTGACTGGCGGGCTGGAAGCGATTGACTTCCCGGAGCTGGCCAAGAACGCGCAGATCGATACGCCGGACGAGGAAACCGAGCCGGAGGGCGTGACGATCTCCGCACTGCCAAGCCCGCAGGTTGTGGGGCTGGCGGAGTACAGCGACGTGTGGGCCGATGGCACCGCGCGCCCGGAAGACATGATCGTGATCGTGGGTGTGGGCGAGGCGGGTCCGTGGGGATCCGCGCGGACGCGTCTGTCGGCTGAGCTGGGCATTCAGGCGGATGGCGAGGTTGACCTCACCGCCGCCGGCGTGCTTGAGCTGGCGTGGATGACGGGTCTGCTGACGTGGCACGAGGCGCCGAAGGCCGGCTGGTATGACGCGGAGGATAACTACGTCGACGAGTCGGAGATTTACGAGCGCTTCCGCGACGAGGTGGTGGCCCGTGCCGGCGTCCGCCGCCTGTCGGATGACGGCCCGATTCAAAATGGCGGCACCGTGGATATGGTGACGGTGTTCCTGGATCGCCCGGTGACATTCTCGGTGAATTCTGAGGAGGAGGCGCGCGCGTACGAGGAGGCCGACCCCCAGTTCACTGAGGTTACGGCGCCGTCGGCGGATAGCGCCGAGTGGCAGGTCACGCGCAAGAAGGGCGCCACCACGATGGTGCCGCGCAAGACCACGCTGTCGCGCTACGTGGCCGGCCAGTTGCCGGAGAACTTCGATCCGACCCGCTGGGGCATCCCCGGGTCCATGATCGAAGGGGCCGACAAGATGGCCGTGTGGAATCTCGTGACCACGGTCGATGCCTTTATCTCCGCGGGCTTCGAGCCGGCTGAGCTGCTCGAGGCGATCCATCCGACCGAGATCGCCTCCACGCAGGGCACCGGATTCGGTGGGATGAGCTCGATGCGAAAGTTGTTCGTGGAGCGCTTCCTCGGCGAGGACGTCCCGCAGGATATCTTGCAAGAGACCCTGCCGAACGTGATCGCGGCGCACACGATGCAGTCCTACGTGGGCGGATATGGCGCGATGGTCCAGCCGGTTGCGGCGTGTGCATCGGCGGCCGTGTCCCTTGAGGAGGGTCTGGATAAGATCGCGACTGGCAAGGCCAAGTTCGTGGTGACCGGCGCGAACGATGACATTTCGGTGGAATCGCTCGAGGGCTTCGGCTTCATGAACGCGACTGCCGACTCGGCGTCGCTGGAGGCGCAGGGCATCCACGATCGCTTCTTCTCGCGGGCGGGCGACCTTCGCCGCGGCGGATTCGTCGAGGGCCAGGGCGGCGGAACCGTGCTCATCGCGCGCGGTGATCTGGCGCTTGAGTTGGGGCTTCCGGTCTATGCGGTGGTCGGGTACGTACAGACGTTCGCGGACGGCGCGCACACCTCCATCCCCGCTCCGGGGCTGGGTGCGCTGGCGGCTGGCCGTGGCGGCACGGATTCGAAGCTGGCGCGTGACCTCGCCAAACTCGGCGTGACGCCGGACGACATCGCGGTGCTGTCCAAGCACGATACGTCGACCAACGCCAACGATCCGAACGAGGCCGAGCTGCACGATCGCCTGGCGAAGGCACTCGGGCGCACAGCGGGCAACCCTTTGCACGTCATCTCGCAAAAGACACTGACCGGCCACTCGAAGGGCGGCGCGGCGCTGTTCCAGGTCGCGGGTCTGACGCAGGTGTTCCAGAACGGCATTGTGCCGGCGAATCGTTCGCTGGACAATCTCGATCCGGCATTCTACGAGCGCGATTACCTCGTATGGTTGCGCGACCCGCTGAACCTCGGCAAGCGCGGCCCGATAAAGGCTGCCATGGCGACGTCGCTGGGCTTTGGCCACGTTTCGTCGATCATGGCGTTCGTCCATCCCGGTGCCTTCGAGGCAGCGGTAGAGCGCGCGCATGGTCGGGAGGCGGCGGATAGCTGGCGCGGGCGTGCCGAGGCGCGGATGCGCTCGGGAGCCCGTCACCTCGAGCAGGGGATGATCGGCCGCCGGGATCTGTACGAGCCGATCGAGGGTCGCCGCTTCAAGGAGGACTCCGCGGCGTACGACAGCCACGAAGTCGAGGCCGCGATGCTGCTCGATTCCGAGGCCCGCCTCGGGGCGGATGGCTTCTATGCCGGTTAACCCGCACGGCTCACATGTACTGCGGGAGGGTAACCTCACGTATCCTCCCGCAGTCTTCGCCGACGACGATGCGCCGGCTGGGTCCGGAGTTTCGACTGGTACTGGGGTTCTGGGCGATGCGGTGGGGCTGGGTGTGGATCTGGTTCACATCCCGTCTTTTGCCGAGCAGCTTGGAATGCCGGGCACCCGCTTCGGATCGTCGTTCGCGCCGTCCGAACGGAGGGCCGCTCGTCTCCGGGCCGGTCAGACAGTCCTCGACGAGGCGTACCACCTTGCCGCGCGATGGGCTGGCAAGGAGGCGTTCGTCAAGGCATGGTCGAGCGCGATTCTTGGCAACCCGCCCGTCGTCGATCCCGACGCCGTCGACATGGCACAGATCCAAATTCCGGGCGATGCCTATGGCCGTCCGTTCGTCATGCTGGCGGGCGAGATCGCCGAGGCCTTTGCCACCTCGCTGCCAGGGGCGAAGCCGCTGATTTCGCTCTCGCACGATGGCGATTACGCAATCGCCATCTGCCACATCGTGAGCGCGCAAGAACCAAGCGAGAAGAAAAGACCTTCACAACCGAAAGAGTGAACGATGACAACACCTGATAACCGCTGGATGGCTGGCAACCGTTTGATGGACGATGCCCGCTCGATGGACTCAGACCACTCAATGACATCAGTCCGCTCGATGCATACAGTTCGCTCGATGGCGGATGCCCGCTCGATGGTTGCAACCCGCTGGTCGGCCGTAGGCGTCGCTCGCAACATCTTCGCGGTGTTGATTGGCACTGCGGTCGTTGCTCTCGCGGCGCAGATCGCCATTCCCTTTAAGCCGGTTCCTATCACGATGCAGACGCTTGCAGTCGTTCTCGTTGCGTGGCGCCTAGGCGCCGGCCGCGGATTCGCCTCGCTGGCGCTCTACGGCACGCTCGGAAGCATGGGTGCGCCAATCTTCGCGGCGGGGAGCTCGGGCGCGGGTGCGTCGTCGGGCTTCATTGTGGGCTTCGTGCTCGCGGCGGCATTCGTCGGTGCGATGGCCGCACGCCGTCCCCTTGCAGGCTGGCGCGCGGTGGCCGTCTTCGCCGCTGGCCTCGCGATTCCGTACGTGCCTGGCCTGATTTGGCTGTCGGCGATGACGGGCATGGGCGCTCCGTGGTCGGCGGCCGTGCTGGGTGCCGGAGTCGTTCCTTTTATTCCGGGTGATCTGTTGAAGCTGGTATTGGCATCATCCGCGGCGGGGGCGTGGGCAGCGATGACGCGTCGGACGTCGTCGTAACGCGGACATCGTCGTAACGGGAATCACCAGAACGCGGACGTGGTCGTAACCCGGACGCCGTCATCGTCAAACGAACCACGCCGTCCTAAACATGGGCGGATTCCGCCTCGGCCACGGGTTTGGCCTATTCTGAACCCGTGAATGAGAATCTGATTTTGACCGTCAAGTGCCCGGACAAGCCAGGAATCACGTACGCGATTACGGGGTTGCTGGCGTCGGTGGGCGGAAATATTCTCGAGTCGCAGCAGTTCAACGACCGCGAATCGGGATATTTCTTCGTCCGCATCGAGGCGGAGGTGCCCGGCGGTTTGTCGACGGTGGAGAACGCGTTCGCCGTACTGGCCCGCATTCACGGCATGGAGTACGACATCTCGCAGTCCGACAAGCCGATGCGCACGCTCATCATGGTCACGAAGGATTCTCACTGCCTGTCGGACCTGCTCTCCAAGCAACGCGAGGGGCGCCTACCGATCGAGGTGGCGGGGATTGTGGGCAACCATGAGACGCTTCGCCCGCTCGCCGAGTTCTACGGCAAAGAATTTATCCACATCCCGATAACCGCCGACACGAAGGCCGAGTCCGAGGCCGAGCTGTGGAAAGTGATTCAGGAGCGCGACGTCGAGCTCGTCGTCCTCGCCCGCTACATGCAGATTCTTTCCGAGGACCTGTGCCAGAAGCTCGCCGGCAACGCGATCAACATTCACCACTCGTTCCTGCCCTCGTTTAAAGGCGCGCGCCCGTACCAGCAGGCACACATGCGCGGCGTGAAACTCATCGGGGCCACGGCGCACTACGTGACGGCCGATCTGGATGAGGGGCCGATTATCGAGCAGGATGTCGTGCGTGTGGCGCATGATGAGGACGAGCTCGAGCTCATGTCCAAGGGCGCCGAGGTCGAGCGGCAGGTTCTCTCGCGGGCGGTTCGCTGGCACGCCGAGCACCGCGTCATGATGAACGGCGAGCGCACGGTTATTTTCAACTAGGCGCGACGCCGGTTACGCGCCGTTTTCCACGAAAGGCGCCCAATCGTCGTCGTTGAAAACGCTGACCCAATGCGAATTCGCGGCCACGACCTCGAAACCGAGGCGCTCGTTGACCTTCCACATGCCCACGTTTGATTCGGCGTTTTCCGTGGCCACGCGGGTCACGCGGGGGACGCGGATGAGGACGTCGCGGTAGAGCTCAATCTTCGCGAGGGTGGCGAGGCCGCGGCCGCGGTAATCGGCATGAACCCAGGTGTCAGCTTGAGCGGCGACGGAGCTGGAGCGGCGGAAATACACTTCGGAGGTCGCGACGACGCGGCCGGATTCGCGCTCGCGGATGACGATGACGCGGTGGTCGAAGCCGCGCTCGATCGACTCCTTGAGGTCCTGGGTGAACTGCTCGGGCGTCGTCGTGTACGGCGTGGCCGAATCGGACTGCGGGTGGTCGGCGTTGAACGCGTTGATGGCGGCGATGAATTCGGGCGTGATGTGCTCGAGGACGTCGTTGCCGTACGTGAGGATTTCCAGCGCGGGATCCAGCTTTGGCGGGGTGATTGCGCCGGAGACGAGGCGGCCCTTGAAGGTCTCGAGGTCGAGTTCGGACACCTTCTCGACCATCTCGAGGCCAAACCCGTTGGCGCGCAGGAAGCGGACGGTCGGGTCGTTGGCGTAGAGCGTGCCGACGCCGATGCGGGGCGTGACGCGGGGTTCGTCCGCGTTCGCCGGGGTTGTTGGCCACGTCTCGGCTTGGGTGCGGTTGTGCTCGCGCAGGAAGGTGCGCAGGTTGGCGAGCGCGGCGGTGCCGATTCCACGACGCCGGAGGTGCGGGTCGACGAAAAGATCGACGTGCGAGGTGTACGTGTTTTCCTTTTGCGGGAGCACGGCGGATACGGCGCCTACGACGTCCTCGGCGGCGAGGGCGTCGAAGGGGAGTGGGTTGGCGGGCGCGTCAGGCAGGAGCGCGACGGCGAATCTGTGGTGCGGGAATTCGGGATTCAGCGGCTTCATGGTGTTTTCGCGATATTGCGCGACGGTGGGGCTGAGGTAATCGGCGTGGCCGTTGGTCTCGATCTGATCCGCGCGCGCGAGCTCGTACATGCGCTGCCAGGCGGGGCCGATGAGTTGGGCGCCTGATGAGGTTTCGTCGGTGGCGTGGGGGAGCGGGACGAGAACGACGGCGTCTGCGCTGGGATGTGGGATGCGGTCTGTGCTCATGGGGCAATTGTCTCACGCGATTGTGCGGC
>NZ_JBHWPL010000081.1:0-3783 GCF_043424875.1 Trueperella sp.
GCCGCGGGCGTCACCTCCGGTTCGATGGGTTGAGCATACGAAGGAAGACCTGCGCCGACGAAAACTGCTCCCGAGAGTGCCGTTGTGGCCCCGAGAGCAGCGAGTCTGCGCAAGAAAGGAGTCCTTCGTGAATGAGTGACATGTGACATGTTTGCCTCCGTGTTCAGTGAATAACTCGTGTACGTGCTGGCGATGGCCGACCAGTGAATAGCGTGTTCACCCCGGCTGGCCAGTGCAAATTCCGCTGGGAATCCGCACCCACGGCGACGTGGAATATGCCAACACTTACCGAAAACGATACCAGTAGTACCGCGATCGAGCAGTACTTTTTAGAGGCTTGAATGGGTGAAAATCGGCCATTCGAGGGTGGTCGTTATTACACGCGTTTGAAGGTTTGTGTTTGCCGAGGTCAGGGGGCAATTTTGGCGTTTGCGTCAAATGCCCGGGTAGTACGAACTGTGGGCGGGTGAGCCACACCACAGGTGCCGGGGTTGCGACACGCCCCGCGACACGCCGTATGGAGTGATTCCAATTTAGGCGCAAGGATCAGTGGGTGGGCTTGACCAGTCGTACGGCAAAGAACGCGGGCTGGTTGTTCAGCTTTTCCCAGTCTTTCGGGTACGGCTCGCGCATCGTGTCAGCCAGCCGAGGCTCGACGAACCTTTCGACGAGGAAGCCGGCGTCAGTGAAGGCGTCAAACCAGTACTGCATAGGCGCGCGGCGGGCGGTGAGCACCCATCCCTTGGGCCACTTCTCGGTGACGTCCTCGACCGTGAAGTTGCTGCCGCCTAGGCGTGTCCAATCGTTGGTGGGGTGCTGGTTCGAGATCACCGCAATGCCGCCAGGGCGTAGCACTCGGTAGAACTCGTGCATGAGAGCCGCAGGGTCGTCCACGTAGTGAAGGACGAGAGCGCACACGACGACGTCCGCGCTCTCGTCCGGCAAGAAGTCGAGCGGTTCATCGAGGTCGTGTGCTCGAAACTCGGCCCCGGGGACCCGCTCACTTTCAAGCGCCACCATCGACGGACTTGCGTCAATTCCGACGACGGCGGCGCCTGCCTCGACGAGGCGACTTGCATAGAGGCCGGGCCCGCACCCGGCGTCGAGCACATCCTTGCCTCGAACGTCTCCGATGAGTTCGAACATGGCCGGCCGGTCGTAGTGCGCGTTGTATGGCGCATCAACGGCGTGAGCTAAGAACTCGTGAGCGAAAGACTCATGCTGCGCATCTCTCATTGCGCCAGTAAATCACGGGGCGGTCTCGTCGTCGTCGACGAATTCGAGAACGTCACCCACCGAGCAGTCGAGCGCCTTGCAAATGCGCTCCAGAGTAGAGAAGCGTATTGCCTTGGCGCGGCCGTTTTTTAGGACGGCGACGTTGGCGGGGGAGAGGTCGACGGCGTCGGCGAACTCGGCCACGCTCATGCCACGCTGCGCCAGGAGAACGTTGATGTTGACCTTGATCAAATCACGCCTCCGAGCTCTTTGTGGTCAAACCGCGCGCTATCGAATGCCCTGGTTGCAATATAGGTGAGGCCTGCAAAACCGATGGCGGCGATCAACGATGCGGCAAGCCCGAGCACCACTCCTGGTCCTCCCGCGTGAATGGTTGCCAAGAGGTGAATCGCCGTGGCGGCGGGGATAAGGAAGCCGAGCGTGCATGCGGCGCCCGTGGCCACAATCAGAGTCCGAGTGGCGTCACTGAAGAATGAGCCTTTCGAGCTTCTCCATAGAATCCCCGCGAGTAGGGTCGCCGCGATTTGGAAGCACGCAAGCGTGGCGATACCCAAGATCGAGTAGGGAAGTACGAGGTGTCGCACTTCCGGAAATTGATGCGCAATATCTTCGGCCACGATAGGCACGAAAATCTGCCCAAGGATCAGACCAAGAAAGAACAGGCCGAGTACGCCGATGAGCGCCCGCTGAGTAAAGCTTTGCATATATCGATTATCGATAGAAAGATATCGAATGTCAATAGAGGGTCTCCGGTGCTTGGTGGGCATGACAATGGCCGCCGCGGCACGATACCGCAGCGGCCATATGGCAAGAGTTCTCTCAGGCGACGGCGCTAGCGACCGCCGAGAGCGAGTCCTCGAGATGCGATTCGTCGAATGACTTGATCGCTCCGGCCCGAAGCTCCGCGTCCTCGATCTCCGAGGCGTCGTAGGTCAGGGTGACGTTGGTGTTGCCGGCGTCGATCGGTTCGAGCTCCCAGAGCCACTTGGCTCCCACGGGAACGTCGTCGGTGATATTGCGATCGTTCTTCCAGCCGATGGTACGGCCCTCGGCGAAGGCGAAAACGGTGTTTTCGGTCTGGTAATCGCCGTCTTCCTTGGTCATGTTGACCGTGAAGGTGTCGCCGACCTCCTTGATGCGATCGCCCTGATCAAGGGAGCGGACCATGCCTGAACCGTCGGTCTCGGCGTGGCGGTGAGGGTTGGAGAGCAGGTCGAAGATGACGTCTGCTGCTGCGGGAATCTGACGTGAGACTGATACTTTTTCGTTCATACGTTCCACCGTAGGTGTTGCGTGGCGCACATGAATAGGGCTCTCGCTGATAGCGTCATTGCTTGCACTCGATGGATGTGCTCGCTCAGGTAGGATCATCTCGGCGCACGCGAGATCCGCGTGTGGCCTCTCAATGATTGTGGGGAGCGTAATGGCCTTTTTGTCAAATGAATTGCTGGAAACGATCGCATCACGAGCAGCGGAGGTGGATGAGAGCAATACCTTCCCGCACGAGGATCTGGATGACCTTCGCGAGGCCGGTTACCTCAAGGCATTCGTTCCGCGCGAGTTCGGCGGGCACGGCCTGACCACCGAGGAGATCTGCGAGACCCAGACGCTCCTTGCCAAGGCGTCCCCAGCCACCGCGCTCGGCATCAACATGCACCAGATTATCGTTGGACTTGGCCGGCACCTCGTCGCCAACGGGGTGGACGCCGGTCGCCAGATTCTCGAGGGTGCCGCGGCTGGCGAGCTGTTCGCGTTCGGCATTTCCGAGCCCGGCAACGACCGGGTCCTGTTCGGCTCCATCACGGAGGCAAAGCCCGAGGACGACGGCGGATACTCCTTTACCGGCCTGAAGGTCTTCACCTCGCTGGCACCCGTGTGGACCAAGCTCATGACGTATGGCCACTCCGAGGAAAACGATGGAATGTCCATCTTCGCCATCCTCGACCGCGATCTGGACAAGATCGAGATCAAGGACGACTGGGACGTCCTTGGCATGCGCGGTACGCAGTCCAACTCGACGATGCTCAACGGCGCATACGCGCGCCCCGAGCAGATCCTGTCCAAGGTCAAGCCCGGCCCGTCGATGGAGCCGGTCGTGTTCGGCATCTTCGCCTGGTTTGAAACCTTCCTCGCCGCCACCTACCTGGGTATCGGCCTGCGAGCGATCGAGGTTGCCGCCGAGTATGTTCACAAGCGCCGCTCCGTCCTCAACGACGACGTCTACGCCAACGACCCCGCGATCCGCTGGCGGCTCGCCGACGCGGCTATTCGCATGAACTCCGCGCAGGCAGAGGTTACGCTCATCGCCCGCGATCTCGATGCCAACGCCGACCGCGGCGCGATGTGGTACCCCCAGCTATCCGCCGCGAAGAACGCCGCCGCCGAAGCGTCGAAGTTCGCCGTTGAGGAAGCGATCCGCTCATCCGGTGGCTCGTCCTACTCGAACAGCAACGAGCTCAGCCGCCTCTACCGCGACGTGCTCGCCGGCCTGTTCCAGCCCTCCGACCAGGAATCGTTACACAGCGCATGGGCGGGTGTTGTTCTCGG
>NZ_JBHWPL010000082.1:0-14673 GCF_043424875.1 Trueperella sp.
GGGCCATATCCGGGAAGGGGGGCGGTTTCGGGAGGGGCCATATCCATGGAGAGAGCCATATCCGAGGGGGGCGGGCGCTACCACCCCCCATAGGAGGCTCAGTTAGAAGACGAGCGCCCAGGAATTCCAAAACACCAGCACTGTCACGATGACGAGTGCCAGATAAAGCAGGCCGATAATCAGCCAGCGGTTGCGCACGAGCGCCGACCCGGCTGAGGTCGCTCCCTCGCCGAGGTGGCCGGCCTGAAGCACCCGCGCGAGTATGAGAACGAACAGCGGGATGACCGCGAGCCACACGATTGCGCAGTACGGGCAGATCGACCGCTCAACGGCATACGACTGGTAGCCAAACCAGAGCACCCAGATCATTCCCACGCTGATGCCTGCTAACACGAGGATCCATAGGACGCGATGGAGCCGACCGCCGGTCAAGAGGACGAGGCCAAGCCCCGTCATACCGGCGAAAAACAGCGCGCCCCACAGTGCGTTGGGAGTATCGAACAGGAGCGTGCCCTGCCATGCGTCAAACCACTTCGTGCACCCGATCAGCGGATTAACGTCGCAGAGGAAATTGCCCGCCGGGTTTTTCAAATAGGAGCGTTCGGCCAGGAGCAACATCACCGACGCAAACATGCCGACGGCGCTCGCGATCGTCCACACGAGGCCCGTCTCGCGCGAGGCTCCCCCGCCGCGCTCATGATCTGTGGCTTTCGCTTCGAACTTGGCGATGCGCCGGTCCATCTCGTCGAGGTCGTAGTCGACGAGTTCGTCGGCGTCCTCGTCAACTCGGTTATGAGCGTTCACTGCTCACCTGCCTGTTCGACGTATTGTTCAACGAATGCCGCGGTATCTTCCCACCCGCCCACGGCGTGCGTGTCGATACCCAGCCGCGTGACCGGATAATCATTGCCGCCCGGATCAAGGCGGTCACCGACAAAGAGCATCTGGCCGATCTCGATGCCCGTGTGCTCGGCGAGCTCGGCGATGCCGTAGGCCTTATCGACACCCTTGCGAGTGATATCCACCGACGTCGATCCACCCGACCGAACTTCAAGGTCCGGCAAGCGCTCGGCAACAGCTGCGCGCAGCGATTCCTTCTTCGACCCGTCTGGATCCCAAGCTTTCTTCGCCTCAAGCGGGGCCTGCTGGCCGAGGGCCGAGAACGTGATCTGAGAACCGCGATCCTCAATAATTTCGCCCCATGGTTCGCTCTCCCACAGTCCGAGTCTCCTGGCTTCCTCCGTGAGAGCGCTCGTCGCCCGCGTGCGCTCCTCCTCGCTGAGATCGCGGATGTACACCGGATCCCAGCTGCCATCGCGGTAACGCATATAACGCGTGCCGCAGGTTGGCATGAGGTGGAGACGCGCGAGCTGCTCCTCGGTGGCGTCGAGGCCACCGAGGAGCTGCATGTCGAACTGCTCGAAGTTTCCGCCGGAGATCACGCACACGTCATGGACATCGAGGAGCCCTCGAAGGGCCTCGGCCATGCGCGGCGGGAGTGGCGATTTCGACGGCGCGAGAGTGTCGTCGAGATCGAACGCGAGAAGGGCGCGGGTCATCGACTTACTTGGAGCCCTGCCGGGTGTTGTTCACGAAGAACTCGAGGAAGAGACGCGATGCGCCGATCACAAGGAGGCCAATCGCCGTCTGCTTCACGAAGCCGAGGAAGTACTCAAACTTGGCCATGCCCTCGAAGTAATCGTTCGTCAGCGCGTTAATGAAGGAGAACAGGCCCACGACGATGAACGCGATTCCCACGACCATCGCGAGGATGTGCACGATGCGCGCAACGCCCGGGGTAAAGACGCGAGAGAAGTCAATCGAGAAGATCGAGCCGAAGCCACCAGCCTGCTGCTGGCCAAAGGCTGGCTGCTGGCCAAAGGCTGGCTGCTGACCGAACTGGCCACCCGCCTGACCGTACTGAGGCTGACCGCCCTGGCCGTATCCACCCATGCCGGCCTGGCCGGGCTGAGCGTAGGACTGACCGAAGGACTGCTGACCGTACTGAGCCTGACCGCCCTGACTGGAGCCGTACTGACCCACCGGTCCACCTTGCGGGCGGAATCCCTGCTGGCCGTAGTTCTGCTGGCCGTAAGGCTGGTGAGGCTTGTGGCCTTCGCCGTGCTGAGCCTGGCCAAAGCTTGGCTGCTCCTGCGAGTCATTCGACGCTTGCTGGTCGAGCTGACCCTCGGCGTCGCCGTGAACGGCGGGACGCTGTGCTTCGTTCTCGTTACCCTCAGGCTTGAAGTGGTCTTCGGGCGAGTTGGTGTTTGGAGTGGACATCCGAGATTCCTTACTCGTGTTAAAAGGTTCGGTTCATTGTCTCACCCCAGATCACCAATTCCAATTATCACACCCAACACGAGCGCGCATTATCCGCTGATCGCGCGCTGACCAGCCAAAACGCGCACTGGTTCAAACTCCCCGCGTCTAACATAGCGAGAAGGCTCCCCGGCACCGTGCAGCTTGAGCCCGCTTCAGCGAACCCGTCAGCGCCCCGTCAGCGGGGCCAATTAGTACGCCCAGCAAGCCCGCTCCGCCGTCGCGTCGGTCGCGAGAACGACGTCGGTCTGCGTGCGCGACTTTGCCGTTCGGCACCCAAGCACGACGACGGTCTGCACGCTGGGCCTTGCTGTTCGGTACACAAGCACGACGACGGTCTGCGCGCGGGGCTTGGCGGTTCGCGAACCATCCCCTGAAACCACGCACATGCCCGTCCACAGGTGGACATCTATGCGGGAAAAATTTGCGTCATTCAGTAGTGTTGCCCCTATGGAAGAAAACAACGCCAAGGTGACCGTCTCTGTGCAAAGCCGTGAGCAGTCCGATCGTAGCGACGAACGAGCCCAATACCGCTCGCCCGTGCCTCGCGCCCTGAGAACAGCCGCGGGATGGGCCTGGCGCATTATCCTCGTCGCTATCGTGGCCATTGCGATCGGCTGGTTCCTCATCCAGTTCTCGACGATCTTCATTGCGCTCATGATTGCGCTGCTTCTCGCCGTGATCTTGGAGCCGGTGTCGGCGAAGCTGCAGAATAAGTGGGGCTGGCCCCCAGCCGCAGCCGCAGCCTTCGCACTCATCGGGCTCATCGCACTTATCGCGGGCCTCCTTGGCGGCGCTGGCACGGGTTTCGTCGCTGGCCTATCGGACCTGACCGAGCAGGTCTCTGAAGGTATCACCTCCATCATCGACATGGTGACCACGCAGTTCCCGAACCTCCAGTCGACTCTGGACGACGCGTGGGCGAACGCGCAAAAAACGATTCAGAACAACTCCTCGTCAATCATTGGCGGCGTGGCCTCGGTGGGCTCCACGATGACATCATTCTTCACGGGCCTCATCCTCACCTTCTTCTCGCTGTTCTTCTTCCTGAAGGACGGTCGCCGCCTGTGGCACTGGCTGGTTCGACTCTCCCCCAGCTCACAGCAGACCCGCGTCAACGAAGCGGGAATTCGCGCCTGGATGACCATCGGCAACTACACCCGCACCCAGGCGATTGTGGCAGCGGTGGACGCCGTCGGCATTGCCGGCGTCGCCATGCTTCTCAAGACGCCACTGAGCTTGGCATTCCCGATCGCCGTCGTCGTCTTCCTCTTCGCGTTCATTCCGATCGTCGGCGCATTCCTCTCGGGCTTCCTCGCCGTAGTCATCGTGCTGGTCAACACGCAGTCGATCCCGCTGGCGCTCCTCATGCTTTTGGGCGTCATCCTCGTCCAGCAGATTGAGGGCAATGTGCTTCAGCCGGTTCTCCAGGGCAACGCGCTCAACATGCACGCCCTTGCCATCGTCATCTTCGTGACCGGCGGTTCCGCAGTTGCCGGCATCTTTGGCGCTCTGTTCGCTGTCCCGATCGCGGCCGCCATCAACACGGCAATCTTGTACTTCCAGGGTCACGACACCTATCCCTACCTTGACCGCATGGAGGATCGCCCAGGCGGCCCGCCGCGCGACTTCGAGCACTTCAACGAGGAGCACTGGAAGCGTTTCGATGTGAAGGTCGCCCAGCACCTGACGCCCAAGGAGCGGCGTGCTGAAGCCAAGCGCGCCCGCAAGGCCGCGCGCCTCCACAGCAAGAAGGACATCCCTCTCGAGGAAGCAAAGGTGCAGGTAGACGCCAAGGCTCGTGCCGAAGGCGACACCGATCCCGCACTCGATATTGACGAAGCGCCCGTGGCCGACAAATAGCCGTTGCAGACCGCCGTGCCCAGTAGGCGGCGAGCGCGAATATCGGCAATAATGTTGCCAAACGTGAAACATTGAGCGAGGAGATAATCCATGGCAACCCCACACATCAATGCCGAAAAGGGCGATTTCGCACCCGCAGTTCTTATGCCCGGCGATCCCAAGCGTGCCGAGCGCATGGCGGAGATGCTCATGCCGGACGCGAAGATCGTCTCAGACGTGCGCGGCATTAAGGCATTCACGGGAACCGTGGATGGCAAGCCGCTGTCGATCATGGCCTCGGGCATGGGTCAGCCGACGCTCGGCATTTACGTGACGGAACTGTTCACGGAGTTCGATGTCCAGCGCGTGATTCGCGTGGGAACCTGTGGCGGGCTTTCCGAGAAGGTGAAGATCGGCGACGTCGTCATTGCGAACGGCGCGCACTACGAGGGAATCATCAACACGCACCTAATCCCCGAGACTCATTTCTCGGCCGTCGCCTCGCACAACCTCGTGCAGGCAGCATACGACGCGGCGGAGGGTGCCGAGAACGTGGTGGTTGCACCCGTGATCTCGCGTGATCGTTTCTACAACGTGCCGCCTGAGGTCAATGAGGCCGCGGCGCGCGTCGGCACCGCAGGCGCCGAGATGGAAGCTGGCGCTCTGTACGGTCTCGCAGCGCTTCACGGCAAGGAGGCGCTCGCCGTCCTGACTGTCTCGGACCACATGACCGTCAAGTCCGAGGACATGACGGCCGAGGAACGCGAGACGAACTTCCAGGGTGCGCTCAAGCTTGCGGTGGCTGCCGCTCTCTCGTAATGGCACCCCTGACACCGTCGACTGAGGACTACCTCAAGACCATCTGGTCCATCTCGGAGTGGAGTGGTCTTGAGGTAGTTCCCACCGAGCTCGCGAGGCGCATGAATCTCAGCCCGTCCACGGTGACGGAGGCTGTGAAGAAGCTGGCCGGTCAGGGCTTGGTAGATCACCAGCGGTACGGACCCATCCGCCTCACCGCGAAGGGGCACCGCGAGGCGCTACGGATGGTGCGCAAGCACCGCCTCATCGAGACTTTTCTCTACAACCACCTCGGGTATTCGTGGGAAGAGTTGCACGACGAGGCCGAAGCCCTCGAACACGCCGTCTCCGATCGATTCATCGCGGCCATCGACGGCCTGCTCGGCCACCCACTACACGACCCCCACGGCGATCCCATCCCCCGCGCCGACGGCTCCATGCCCGAGCTCAACGTCTACCTTCTGACCGAAGTTGAGCCGGATTCGATCGTCGTCGTTTCTCAAGTCGACGACGACGATCCCGACGTTCTCGTGTACCTCGGCGATCTGGGTATCAAGCCCGGCGTGTCAGGAACTGTCGTATCCCATGCGACCGGACTTGGGTTGACGAATGTAGAGGTAGGTGGCCGTGAGATTTCGTTTCCCCTCCCGGCTGCGCGACGCATTAGGGTGACCACCGAGCAGCGGTAACTGCAGCGCCGTCGGCATCACCTGAACTGGGCCCATGGCGGCAGAATCTGGTGCCAGCACCCAGCCCATTTTCGGCTTGCCCACCGAATACTTCTTCTTGTTCTGCATGTCGAATTCCATGGTGCCACCATCGCATGAGCCTCCGACAAAATTGTGCGCATGCTTTATGCTTGGGTGAGAATTCCGCCTGGGATCACATCCCGCCGGGCACCCGCCACTGCGCGGGATCACGTCGAAAGGTAACGCCTCGTGGCAAAACTGTACTTCCGCTATGGCACGATGAATTCCGGCAAGACCGCCGGCTTGCTCATGGCAGCGCACAACTTTGAAGAGTCCGAGCAGAAGGTCCTCATTATGAAGCCTGCTCTCGATTCGAAAGCAGGGGGCGCGCTCAGTACCCGCCTCGGCATTGAGCGCGAGGCGGACCACCTTGCCGGGCCTACCGACGATCTGTATGCCATCACCAAAGACTGGGTTGAGAGCCTGAACGGGCAGACCATCGGCGGCGTGCTCGTTGACGAAGCGCAGTTTCTGACGCCCGAGCAGGTGGATCAGCTCCTTCGCGTGGCTCTTGAGCTCGACGTCCCGGTGCTCTCGTATGGCCTGCGCACGGATTTCCTGACGCACGTCTTCCCCGGGTCGGCTCGCCTCCTCGAGACGGCGCACACCCTCGAGGAACTCAAGACCATGTGCGGAGCCGGATGCCGCCGCAAGGCCAACTTCAACTCGCGCAAGGTTGATGGCCAGTTCGTCCTGCACGGCGAGCAGGTCAGCATCGATAATCAGGCCAACATTGAATACGTGGCTCTGTGTGGGCAGTGTTTCCTCGAGCTGGTCGGCCCGATCGAAGGCGCACACACCACGGCGTCGTAGAGCGCTCTGCGTTTGTCAATAACGAGCCTGTCAACACAGCAACTCTCAACACAACGGTGCCCGGTAGGAATGTCCTACCGGGCACCGCGTTGAGGTGGTCCTTAGTCTTCGACCTTCTTGTCGTGACCAGCAATGACCATCCGCATCACCGTCAAACCGATCGACGCCAGCTTGAACAGCTGAATCAACGGGTTGCGACGCTGATGGAGTTCGATGCCCGTCGGGCGCGGAGCATCCTTGTACGCGCGGATGATTGTTGGGTTATCGGCGTTCTCTTGCATGAATACCCCTCCTTACGGGATCAGGTGCCAGCCCGGGAGGGCCTTGGCCTTGTAGATGAACAGGTAGTGGAGAATGACCTTCATCCAGTGGCCGCCCAGGCCAATCTTGCCGATGGTCAGACTCTTCTTGCGGCCGTGGTCGTCCGGGTACTTCTCGTAGTTCGGAACAACCGGGTACATCGTCATCGATGCTGCCGAGCCGTCGAGCATGCCGCTACCCGCCGAGGCCACACATGCAGCGCCGAGGCGCGCCATCGAGGCTTCGTACGCGATCGTGTCGTCACCCGACTTGATGCGGTCGGCGATCGTCTTGGCGACTGTCGTGCCCATGACGTCGGAGGGCATGCCGGTACGCGGCGGTGCCGGTGCGATGATCGTGCCATTGGGCGACGTGTACGGCTTCGAGATTGCGTGCGGCGGTGCGAACGCGATACCGACGGCGAACATGTTCGGATACTGCGGAACCTGGTAGGTCTCCGGCCAATCCTGTGCGCGCCACTCGTCGTAGCCCTTGGGCGTGTAGTTGGCGTCGACCTTCATGAAGTTCGCCGGGTTGAACAGCTCCGAGAGCTCCTCACCGTTCTTGTCGAGCGCCTTGAGCGGCTGACCCGTGAACGGAGGCAGAAGCATCGCGAAGTCGTACTTGAGCTCGTGGAACTCGCCATCGATGGTTTCGTACTCGATCGTGTCTTCCGTGATGTTCTTCGCGGCTGCACCGAGCACCGAATGAACACCGCGCTCGGTAAAGAGCGACTCGGTCCACATACGCGAGGACTGCTTAAATCCGCGCTCCGTGAACGTCATGCCATCCACACCGAAGTCGCCGAGCTTCGCTTCATTCGTGAAGTAGATGAGCTCGGCCTTGTCACGAACGCCGTGACGCTTGAGCTCATGGTCCACGTTAAACGTGTACTCGAATGCAGCACCCTCACAGGTACAGTTACCGGCGCCCATGCCGATCACGAGGGTCTGGTGCTCGCCAGCCTTCATCTTTGCGATCGACTTAGCAAGCGCCTCCGAAGCCTCAACAGCGTGCTCGGACGTACACACGGATACGGTGTTACCCTCATCCGGGCCAAGACCAGGCGTTGCTGCAAAGTTCAGTTTCGGACCGGTTGCGTTCACGAGGTAGTCGTACTCGATACGATCCGTCTCGCCCTCGCGACCAGGTTCGGTATATTCAATTTCAACGAAGGGCTGTGCGTCCGCGCCTTCACCCTCAGGGTGAATGACGGTTCCCTTCGCCTGATAGAACTCGACCTTCTTGCGCTTGTAAATCTTGCGCAGATCGAAGTTCACATCCTTTTTATCCATGCGTCCGATTCCCACCCAAATATTCGAGGGGATCCAGTTCCAGTGGGCCTTGGGCTCTACCGCAACCACACGATGATCGTCACCCAGCAACCTCTTCAGGTGCAGGGCAGTCACGTGTCCGGCGATTCCAGCTCCCAGGACTACTACAGTGGCCATTTCTCCTCCAGCCAAGTTACGTACGGCCTCTTCGCCGCCTCCCGTGCATTATATGTCATACCCCTAGGGGTATGACTACTTTTAGAGCGATTACCCAGCGGTAACTTATGTCGCCGGCCGGCTCTAGTCCGCCGCGCCGTGGAGGTGAATCCGCTCGCCTTCGCGGGAGAACAAGCTAATGATCAACGCCTTGCCGGGACTGGCTGCGCCGAACCAATGCGGGGTGCGCGTATCGAACTCGGCGGCCTCTCTTCCGCAGATCGCTCGCGAGGCCAGCCTCGACGTCTCGATGACCCAGTGGGCGACTCTCGCCTTCCTGCTCGCCTCGACGGTTCTCATCGTGCCCTCCGGTTGGCTCGGTGATCGCATTGGCAAGCCGCGCTTGCTGAAGATCTCGATGATCGTCTTCCTCATCGCATCGATCATTGGGACGATCGCGCCGAATTTCGCAACGCTCGTCGTCGCCCGCGCGCTTCAGGGTGCCGGAGTTGCAGCGATGCTGACCACGCCGATGGCGCTCGCGGGTCATGTCCGAGGCCCCTGCCGATATGCAAGGCGCAGCATCGGGCGCGCTCAATCTTGTGCGTAACCTCGGCTTCACGACGGGCACGGCGCTCATCGCAGCCGTCTACGACACGTCGATCAACTCGGGCGCGGGAGCTCTCGGCGGGCTCCAGTCCAGTTTCGCGGTGGCCGCGATCATCGGCGTTGCCACACTTGGGCTGGCGATCTGGCTCGGCAAGCGGCACGTCACCAACCGCACCGCATCCACCGTCCATACGATCACGCCCACGAAGGCTCCCGCGAACGTGACCAACTAACGTCCCTCGCTTAGGTTCGGGCGGAGCGCCGCGGGCGGGACGCGACGACGAGGAACCATATTCCGACGACGGCGATCGCACCCCATATTCCGACGACGGCCCAGGATAGGCCGGCAAGGACCATGAGCGGCGCGATCGCCGCCGCGCCGCCCTCGATGGGGATGAGTGGGATGTAGGCGTAGCCGAACTCTTCGAGTGTGCCCAGTTCGGAGTCCGGATCCACGATGCGCAGGAGCGCGATGCCCGTGGCCACGGAGCCGGTCGCCCAGCCCCAGGTAAAGATCTGCTTCTCGAACCATCCCTCGCCAAGGAAACGCGGAGCGACGACGAGCCCGAGCACGAGGTTGAAGACGAGACCCAGCGCAAAAAGGATGAGCAGCGACTGCCACTGATCCCCCACGAACGACGGCACGATCGAGACCATGCCGCACACGATCAGGACGTCGGATGCCGCTCCCGACAGGGACGTCATCGTCCCGCCGTCGATGACCACCGTTCCGCCAGTCCGGCGCAGCACGAAGCGCACAAGCAAGCCCACGATAAAGGCCGTCGTAAATAGCGGCAGGGCGAAAGCGTTGAACAGCTCGGCGCTGAGCTTTTGGCCGTAGTGGCCGAGCACGACGACGCCGCAGATGATGGCGATGTGCAAGGCCAGAGTCTCAATCGAACCACCCGAAACGGAATGCCTGCCGATCGGCTTGCGTTCGTCGTCGTCGAGAATGCCCGTCCGCATCGACGCGGGCAGAGCCTTACCCTTCTCAAATGCCTTGGAGTGGCCGCGAGACGTGCCGATGCGCGCGAGGATGACGCCTCCTACGATGCCGGTCATCATGCCGACCGTGGCCGAGGTGAAGGCGATCGAGGTGATCTCTTCGTGCCCGTTCGAGGCGAAGACGTCACCGAGCGCGGCCGAGGTTCCGAAGCCTCCTGACCAGCCGGCAAACAGCACGAGACCCATTGCGCCGGGCGCGTCGAAAACGGGCCGCAGCAGCACGATCATCGCAATCATGCCAACCACCACCTGGCCAGCCGACATGAGAACGCCGTAGCCGGCGAACGCGCCGAGCGAACGGTTCAGCCGCGATAGTCCGAAGTCTTGGGCGATGGCCATGCACGCGAACACGACGGCGATAAGGATCGTCGTGTACGAACCGACGTAATCCGACAACGGCAGGCCACTGACCTGCCAACTGCCAATGTGCCAGCTGTAGTGCTCGGCGATGGCGCCGAATACGTACGGCCCAAACAGGAAGCCGATGATGCCAGCAAGAACGGGCGCGGGCAGCATGAGCGTTTGGAAGAGCGGCACGCGGGCTCGCAAAAATGTGCCAAGTCCAAGTAGTAGACCGATCATGCCCGCGTCGACGAGTAGTGTGTCGCGGAAAACTGCTGCATCCATGGTGTCCTTCCCTGCGTGAAACCACTGACGCCCACGCGGTGCGATTTATCATCGCAGAGAACGGCCAGCTCATCACGCTGAAACGCCGTTCGCCCGTACCCGCACAGGCAGATTGTTGAGACACTCACAAACGTGACTGAGATTTCCTACACTGGGAGAAACTTGGACGCTAACTAAAGGTGGTTCATGCTCTCGGACGTCGAAATCGCGCAGTCAGCCACGCTCAAGCCCATTGACGACATTGCCGCGAGCTTGGGGCTCGAGGATCACGAGTTCGAGCCCTACGGGCGTTATAAGGCCAAACTGCCCCTGTCCGTCCTGAGATCCCGGGAGCACGCGCCGGACGGCAAACTCGTACTCGTCACGGGCATGAGCCCCACTCCTGCGGGCGAGGGGAAGACTACTGTGAACGTCGGGCTGTCGATGGCGCTTCACAAGATCGACAAGAGCGCGGTGAGCACGCTGCGTGAGCCATCGCTCGGCCCGGTGTTTGGCATGAAGGGCGGCGCGGCCGGTGGCGGATACTCCCAAGTTCTCCCGATGGACGACATCAATTTGCACTTCACGGGAGACGTCAGCGCCATCGAGGCCGCCAACAACCTGCTCTCTGCGCTGATCGACAATTCGATCCATCACGGCAATCCCCTGCGGATCAATCCCAAGAAGGTCACCCACCGCCGCGCGATCGACGTCAATGACCGCGTGCTGCGCGAGATCGTCGTCGGCATGGGGTCCTCGGCAAACGGCGTCATGCGCGCAGATGGCATGAATATCGTGCCCGCCAGCGAGGTCATGGCGATCCTTTGCCTAGCCACGGATTTGGATGATCTCAAGCGCCGTCTGTCCGAGATGATCGTCGCCTACACCGCGGACAACGAGCCGGTGACTGCCGCGGACCTCGGGGCGGTGGGCGCGATGGCGATGCTCATGAAGGACGCAATCAAGCCCAACCTCGTCCAGACCACCGAAAACACTCCCGCAATCATCCACGGCGGCCCGTTTGCCAACATCGCCCACGGCTGCAATTCCATCCTCGCCACGAAGATGGGCCTCAAACTTGCCGAGTACACGGTCACGGAAGCCGGCTTCGGCGCGGACCTGGGAGCCGAGAAGTTCTTCGACATCGTCTGCCCGGTCGCCGGGTTCACGCCGAACGCGGCCGTCGTCGTGGTAACCGTACGCGCACTGCGCTACAACGGCGAGGCGCAGGCCGAACAAACCGCTGTTCACTCGCTCGACCCGGTGAGGTCCGGGCTCGTGAACCTCGAGCGCCACCTGGAGAATCTGGCGAAGTTCGGGGTGCCGTGCGTGGTGGCAATCAACAGATTCCCCACGGACACGGACGAGGAGATCGAGGTCATCAAGCGGCGGTGCGCGGAGCTCGGCGTCGGGGTCGCCGAATCCGAGGGCTTTACCCGCGGCGGCGACGGCGCAACGGAGCTCGCCGAGATAGTCGTGGAATTGTGCGAGCGCGAGCCGGATTTTGTTCCGCTCTACGATCCTTCGTTGGTGATCAAAGACAAGATCGCAACGGTGGCGCGTGAGATTTACCGCGCCGACGGCGTCGACTACACCTCGGCTGCCGAGTCCGACATCGAGCGCCTGGCGCAAATCGGTATCAACGACCTGCCGGTATGCATGGCGAAGACGCAGTATTCGTTTAGCGACGACCCGGCGGTGCTCGGCGCGCCGACCAACTTCCGGATCACCGTGCGCGAGGTGCGCCTGAGTTCGGGGGCGGGATTCGTTGTGGCGCTGACGCGCTCGATCATCACGATGCCGGGATTGCCGAAGGAACCCGCCGCGCTCGGGATGGATATCCACGACGACGGCACGGTCGTTGGCCTGTCCTGACCTGGTCGCGTGGTGCGTGCGTTATTCGACGACGCAGACCGTCTCCACGAAGTGCGTGTTCGGGAAGATGTCGGCTGCATGAAAGTGGGTAATTTCGCGGCCCGCGCTCACAAGCGTCGCCACGTCGCGGGCCATGGAGGCCGCGTCGCAGGAGACGAGGGCGATCTGGCGGGCCTCGCAGGCGGCGAGGATGCCGGCGGCCGCCTTCCCTAGTCCCGATCGTGGTGGATCCGCGATGACGACGTCGGCGCCATCGACGAGCGCCTCGATCGTTCGTTCGTCGATGGTCAGCGCCTGCGCGCTCGCCCACGGCATGCCAGCGAAGTTCGCCTGCGCCGCGTTCACCGCGACCTCATTGCCCTCGAAGGCGCGAACACTGCCGCGCGGACCCACCAGGTCCGCCGCGACCAGCGAGAACAGGCCCGCTCCCGCATAGAGGTCGGCGACCCGTGCTCCCTCTGTAACATCGAGCGAGTCGAAGACGGCCGCCACGAGCGCTTCGGGCGCGCGCTCGTGAACCTGCCAAAAACCATCTGCGCAGAGCTCGTACTCGTAGGTGCGGTCACCATAGGCAACCACCTCGCGAATGGTCTGCGCGCCAGGGACTCCTGGGGCGCTGAATACCTGACCGTCCGCGATCACCACGGGCTCACTCGCGCTCGGAGCCACGATCCTCAAATGCTCGCCGGGCCGGACGGCGTCGTCCCATGCGGAACCAAAAAGGTCGAGCGCGTCGATTCGCGCGCTCGCGAGCGGCAGGTCGTGGACGCGGACGTGAGCATCGGCGTGGCTGACGTACATGCCCACGCCGGTGTCGAGTTTATTCACCCCGATGCGGGTGCGATAGCGCCAGCCGCCGGCGTCGTCGCCAACGCCGCGGACCTCGATCATGTCCGGGGAAAAGCGAGCGAGGAGCTCGCGGCCCCCTGCCTGCCTCAGCTGGCCTGCGAGCATGCGCGATTTCATCTCGCGCTGCCCGGCTAGTGTCATGTGGCCGTAGTTGGCCGCCCCGGTCTGGTCGACGCTGCCTAGTGGCCACGGATGCTCGATGCGCGTGGGGGCCGGATCGAGCACCTCTCGCACGATCGCGAGATATCCGCGCTTGCGCTTGTGCGTGATCTCGGCGCGCACGCGTTCGCCGATAATTGCGCCGCGGACGAAGACCGTCGCGTCGCCGGAATATGCAATCGTCTCGCCGCCGAACGCGACGTCGGCAATGTCTAGGTCAACCAGCGATCCGATATCCGCCATCAGCCATCCCCACCTCTCGGCACGAGCCTATCGCGGCGGTGGCGCCACTTAGACGGCCTTGACGAGGACGTCGCCCTTCTGTTCGAAGCCCTGCTTCTTGAAATACGCGGGATCCGTCGTGGCGCTCACGGGCATCTCAAGAGCGGTGATGCCGTCGAAGAGGTGCTTGTTGGAGTAGACGAAGCTTCCGGGCGTGAAATCACGGAAGCGGTCGGTGACGAAATCGAGGACCACACGGCCGTCGTCGCGCACGCTAAACAGACCGATAACCTCCTCCTCATGCATGACGAGGTGGTTGCGTGCGCCCGCGAGGCTTTCGCGCGCGAAGGTCGGGTAGGAGCTCGCAATTGCCGATTCGTGGCGGTTCAGGAAGCGATCAACGAGCGCGTCGTCGGCGCGGGCTGAGACCACGGAGTATCCGCGCTGCTCGTCACCTTCTTGGCTGAGGCGCCACAGCCAGTAAATATTGATGATCACGATCGCCGCGTTCATCGCCGCATACGGCCAGATCCCGAAATACGCGTTGTAAATCGTCGCGATGAGCGAACCGATCAGGTTGAGAGTTCTAAAGCGCCGCACGCTCGGAATCATCAGCGATACAACGACGAGGACTGATCCGGCCCACCCAAAAATCTCCCACATTGACATGCGTGCCTCCGTTCAATGCGCCTCCCCCAGGCGCTTCAATATGATGTGCTCCCGAGATCGTAATACACAAGTGCGCCTAAAGCGGCATTCTTGCGCGGCGAGGCCGGCCGGGTTCGGGCGCCGCCGGCGCACCTTTCCGCAGGTGGTGCAGCACGGCTGGCACCCCTTCCACGCAAATGGTGCAGGAAATAGCCAAACGGTGCAGGAAGTTCCTGCCCGGTTTGGTCAGAACTTGCACCATCTGCGAGTAGGCAGGAGGCAGAGCAGGCAGTGGTGCCCCTTAGAGTGGTGTAGCCGCATGGTGGTCGTGTGCGTCATTGCTGACACGAGCGCGGTCACCGTGGGATCCTTCGAGAAAGCCTTCTACTTCTCACTCGAAAGGACATCACCACGATGACCGCTCCTCATATTATCGACCCTGCAGG
>NZ_JBHWPL010000083.1:0-3871 GCF_043424875.1 Trueperella sp.
ATGCCCACCGTATCGGCGGCCTTCGGATGCTCACCACAGGCGCGAAGACGAAGGCCCCAACGCGAGCGGAATATGAAGATTGACAGCAACACAACGGCGGCGTACATGATGTAGACCAAAATTGACTGGTTAAAGAGCATGGGGCCAATGACTGGAATTTCAGACAAGCCCGGAATCTTTATTGATTTCAACGAGTAGCGGTTCGTGTTGAGCAACGACTGGTTTTCGGTCATGAGTGTTCCGAAGAAGAACGTCGTCAAACCAAGTGCCAGCACGTTGAGCACAACACCGACGATGATCTGGTCCACGCCGTAGCGCACCGAGAACAGTGCGAGCAGCGAGCCGAGGAACGCACCCGCGAGCGGGGCGAACAGCAGGCCAACGTAGGCGTTCTGGAAGTACGAGGCGGCCATCACACCGGCGAAGGCACCCGCAAGGAGCTGACCTTCGATGTTGATGTTAATAACGCCCACGCGCTCCGACACGACGCCCGAGAGCGAACCGAAGATTAGCGGGGTGGAAATGGCGACCGTGGACACGAGGGTCGAGGTCACGGTGACAGCACCCGATGATCCTGCACCTGCGAAGATGAGGAACGCGAACACGGTCAGCAGGCCGACGAGCACCATCATGACGATGTCGATCGCCTTGCCGGCGCGGCCGTACTTGCCGCGCGAGAGGGTGGAGAAGACCGACCACGCGGTTCCGATCGCTGCGATAATTGCGAAAACCCACAGGATGCCCGACGCGTTAACCGTGATGTCCTCGATGTTGATCGTCTGGTTGCGGTCGTTGAGGCGGAGCCTCGTATCGCCCTCAACCGCGACGGCAAAGAACAACAGGAGGATCGTTGCCAGCAGGAACGTGATTGGGATCTTCCATGACAGGCGCTTTTCGACCTGCTTCGTCTCCACCATCTGTGGAGCATTTTGAGTCTGCATATCTACGCTCATCGCTGCTCCCCTCCTTCGTTGGTCATATCGTCGACGGCGTCTTCATCCACCGTCTTTTCACCTAGGCGGATACGGCTTTCATCGCGGACCGGAACGTTTTCGTCCTCCGGAGCAACCTCCGGGTTCACGGCCTGCTCTTCCAGGAGCGCGTTAGCGTTAGCCTGGTTGATCTCCATGCCGCGCTCAGACAGCGTGATGTACTGACGCAGCGAGATGTCGTTGTACTTCGGCAGGCGGAAGATCCAGCGCACGAGCGCCGGAGCCGCGATAAGAAGAACGATCGTCGACTGCAAAATCAGGATCATGTCGATCGGGACGCCGGCGTTTTGCATGATGTAGCCACCAGCCTTGAACGCTCCGAACAGGAGTCCGGCGAAGAACGTTCCGATCGGCTTGTTTCGGCCAAGGAGCGCCACGGTAATGGCGTCGAAGCCGACGTTGCCCGCAACATTTCCGGACACGTAACCGATCGTGCCGAGCGCCTCGTTAGCGCCGGCCAATCCAAGGAACGAACCGGAGACAACCATCGTCAAGACAGTCACCTTGCCGACGGAAATACCAGCCGTGCGGGCGGCGTCGGGATTCGCACCCACCGCACGCACCTCGAAGCCGAACGTCGAACGCTCGAGGATCCACCAGAACACGATCGTCGCGAGAATTGCGACGATGATGCCCGCATGGATCTTAAACGGAGCGTTCAGGAGCGGCGTCATTGCGGCGCTATCGGCGACATTCGGGGTCTTCGGGAAGTTCGTTCCCGGCACCTGCCACGAAGGCTGAAGCAGAATGTAGCTCAGCGCCAACGCCGAAATCGAGTTCAACATGATCGTCACGATGACCTCGTTAGCGCCGGTTCGCGCCTTCAAGATACCCGCGATGGACGCGTAGAGCGCGCCCGCCACGATACCGGCAAGCACGGCCAGCAGCGTGTGGATGACCGGCGGGAAATCGTAGTTGAAGCCAACCCATGCCGCTGCCAACGCACCGAACACGAGCTGGCCCGCGCCACCAATGTTGAACAGTCCGGCTCGGAAACCGAACGCGAGTCCAAGACCACCCAAAATGAGCGGGATGGCGTAGAAGAACGAGTCAGTGAGCGGCTTGATCTGGTAGGCGAAATCTCGCCCAGCCGGATTGAAGATCGCTCCGCGGAACATGTTGTAGTACGCCTCGGTCACCGAAGCGCCCGTCATCGCAATCAGCAATGCGCCGATCGCGAAGGCGATAATCACCGCGAGAATCGATACGAGCCAGCCCGATCGAAGTCCGGTGTATACGATGCCCTTGACCCAGCTACCAAAGCCAGCCTTGGTCGTTGTTGTTTGATTACTCATGGGCGCCGACCTCCTGTGCGGGAGCCTCATCATTTGCGGCAAGAGCCTCCTCCTGCGGAACGCCAGCCATCATTAGGCCGAGTGCGCTTCGCGGAGTATCTGCAGGGACAGTGCCGATCACTCGGCCGCGGTACATGACCACGATCCGATCGGCGAGGCCAACAACCTCATCGAGCTCAGACGACACCAGCAGGACTGGCGTGCCCGAGTCGCGAACTTCGATAATCCGCTTGTGAATGAACTCGATGGATCCCACGTCGACGCCGCGGGTCGGCTGGTTCGCAATGAGAAGCTCGAGATCGCGAGAAAGTTCGCGGGCCACAACAACCTTTTGCTGGTTGCCGCCGGACAGGGTCGAGATCGGATCCGTCACGTGCGTGAGGCGGACGTCATACTCTTCGACCTTGTCGTGTGCGTATTGAAGAATGACCTTCGGGCGAAGGGCCAGTCCCTTCGAGAAAGGCTCGTAGCGGTACTGATCCAAAATCATATTCTCCGCGACGGAGAATGTGGCGATCACGCCGTCGGTCGAGCGATCCTCGGGGATCAGTCCGATGCCGTCGTTGATCGCCTGGCGTACGCCGTGGGTCGTGATGTTCGTGCCATTGAGCGAAATCTTTCCGCCAGCAGAATCATGCAGGCCCATGATGACCTCGGCCAGTTCGGTCTGGCCGTTGCCCTGAACGCCTGCGATGGCCACAACCTCGCCCTTGTTGACGTCAAAGGAGACGTTGTCAAGGACTCGAGTTCCGGCCTCACTAAACGCCGTGAGGTTTTCGACCGAGAGACCAAGTCCCGCGGTTTGAGGCGCATCCTTTTCGACCTGCATCATCACCGGGCGGCCAACCATCAACGTCGCAAGTTCAGCTTCGGTGCTCTTCGGATCGGCCGTACCAACGACCTTTCCACGGCGAATGACCGTGATGTCGTCCGCAACTGCGCGGACCTCACGGAGTTTGTGCGTAATAAAGACGATTGAAGTGCCGTTGTCCGCGAGCTGGCGCATGATGGTCATGAGCTCGTCAGTTTCTTGGGGGGTCAGCACGGCAGTCGGCTCGTCGAGAATCAGGACCTTCGCTTCGCGCGACAGGGCCTTCACGATCTCAACGCGCTGCTGGGCGCCAACGGGAAGATCTTCGATCAGTGCGTCTGGATCGAGATCAAAGCCAAAGCGAGCGGAGACGTCTCGGACGATCTCCTTCGCTTTCTTAATGTCGATGAGTCCCGCAGCCTTCGTCGGCTCGTAACCTAGAGCAATCGACTCCGCCACCGTGAACACGGGGATCAGCATGAAGTGCTGATGGACCATGCCAATACCGGCGGCGACCGCGTCGCCCGGGCCGTCAAACGTGACGGGCTTACCATCGAGAAGAATTTCGCCCTCGTCGGCATCGTACAAGCCGTAAAGGACGTTCATAAGAGTAGATTTGCCAGCACCATTCTCACCAAGGAGTGCGTGGATGTGGCCGTCCTCGACCGTCAAGTCAATGTGGTCGTTCGCTACGAGGGTTCCGAATCGCTTCGTGATTCCTCTTAGTTCGAGTTTCACGCTTTTTGCCTTTCGCGTTCCGTGATACTGAGATG
>NZ_JBHWPL010000084.1:0-8524 GCF_043424875.1 Trueperella sp.
GTCGTCAACCATGTCGGACTTGTTCAGTGCGACGATGATGTCCGGCACGCCAACCTGGCGTGCGAGCAGGACGTGCTCGCGGGTCTGAGCCATCGGGCCGTCGGTCGCTGCGACAACGAGGATCGCACCGTCCATCTGAGCAGCGCCGGTGAACAAGTTCTTGATGTAGTCCGCGTGTCCAGGAGCGTCGACGTGAGCGTAGTGACGCTTATCGGTCTGGTACTCGACGTGCGAGACGTTGATGGTAATACCACGCTGACGCTCTTCTGGAGCGTTGTCAATGGTGTTGAAGTCGCGGCTCTCGTTGAGATCCGGGTACTTGTCCGCAAGAACCTTCGAGATGGCAGCGGTCGTCGTCGTCTTTCCGTGATCGACGTGACCGATGGTGCCGATGTTCATATGCGGCTTGGACTTGTCGTACTTGGCCTTGGCCACTTGCGCCCTCCTGGGACTAGATTTCTGAAGACTCGTTCACACGAATCTTACTGGTCTGTTGATTTCTTGTAAATTTTAGCGAATTACTCGCCGTGAGCTTTCTGGATGATCTCGTCCGAGACGTTCTTGGGAACCTCTTGGTACTTCGCGAACTGCATAGTGTACACGGCGCGACCCTGCGTCTTCGAACGCAGATCGCCAACGTACCCAAACATTTCGGAAAGCGGGACCAGAGCGCGAACGATCTTGACGCCGGTGGCGTCTTCCATCGATGCGATCTGGCCGCGACGTGAGTTGAGATCACCGATGACGTCGCCCATGTACTCCTCGGGAGTACGGACCTCGACATCCATGACCGGCTCAAGGATAACCGGCTTGGCGCGCTTGATGCCCTCGCGGAACACCATTTGGCCAGCGATCTTGAACGCCATCTCCGAGGAGTCGACGTCGTGGTAAGCGCCATCCTCAAGGGTGGCCTTCACGTTCACCATCGGGTAGCCAGCGAGGATACCGTTTTCCATTGCTGCCTCAATACCTTGAGACACCGACGGAATGTATTCACGCGGAACACGGCCACCAGTGACCGAATCGACGAACTCGTAGGTTTCGCCCTCTTCGTTCTCCGGGAGCGGCTCGAAGGTCACGATGACCTTTGCGAACTGACCCGAACCACCGGTCTGCTTCTTGTGGGTGTAGTCGACGGACTGCGCGGTACCGGTAATGGTCTCGCGGTAAGCAACCATCGGCGCACCAACGTTCGCGTCAACCTTGAATTCGCGCTTCATGCGGTCAACAAGGATGTCGAGGTGGAGCTCGCCCATACCGCCAATAACGGTCTGGCCGGACTCATCATCGAGGCGAACGGTGAACGTGGGATCCTCTTCGGCAAGCTTCTGAATAGCGGTGCCGAGCTTCTCCTGGTCAGCCTTCGACTTGGGCTCGATTGCCACGTGGATGACCGGGTCCGGGAACGTCATCGACTCGAGGAGAATCGGTGCGTCCTGAGCGGACAGGGAGTCGCCCGTCGTCGTGTCCTTCAGACCGATGACGGCGTAGATGTTACCTGCCGACGCCGACTCAACCGGCTGCTCCGTGTTGGAGTGCATCTGGAAGATCTTGGACACGCGCTCGCGCTTGCCCTTCGTGGCGTTCAGGATCTGTGCGCCGGCGTCGATCTTGCCCGAGTACACGCGAATGTAGGTCAGGCGGCCGAAGAACGGGTGCGCAGCAATCTTGAAGGCGAGAGCCGAGAACGGCTCGTCAACCGACGGCTTGCGGTGGAGTTCAATCGACTCGTCCTTGACGTCGGTGCCGAGCACGTATTCCACATCCGCCGGGGAGGGGAGGTAGTCGATCACGGCGTCAAGAACCGGCTGAACGCCGATGTTCTTGTAGGCAGAGCCGGCGTAGACCGGGAAAATCTCGCCGTCGATCGTCATGCGACGGATGACCTTCTTGAGCTCGGCGTTCGAGATGTCCTCGCCGCCGAGGTACTTCTCGAGAAGCTCCTCGTCGTTTTCCGCGACGGTCTCAACGAGCTCGTTGCGGTACTCCTCGGCCTTAGCCTCGAGTTCTGCCGGGATGTCCTCGGTGACGACGAGCGAGCCCATGGTCGGGTTGCCCTTGTCGTCCTGCGCCGGGAAGCGGTAGGCCTTCATCTCCATGACGTCGACGACGCCGGAGAGCTGGTCCTCGGATCCGATCGGGAATGCCATGACCAACGGGGTTGCCCTGAGGCGATCCTTGATGGTCTGGATGGCGTGATCGAAGTCGGCGCCCATCTTGTCCATCTTGTTGATGAAGCACACGCGCGGAACCTTGTACTTGTCAGCCTGACGCCACACGGTCTCGGACTGCGGCTCAACGCCTTCCTTGCCGTCGAACACTGCGACAGCGCCGTCGAGGACGCGCAGCGAGCGCTCAACCTCGACCGTGAAGTCCACGTGTCCGGGGGTGTCAATGATGTTGATCTGGTTTTGCTTCCAGAAGGTGGTCACGGCAGCCGACGTAATCGTAATGCCGCGCTCCTTCTCCTGCTCCATCCAGTCGGTCGTCGATGCGCCGTCGTGGGTTTCGCCGAGCTTGTAGTTCAAGCCCGTGTAGAACAGGATGCGCTCTGTTGTGGTGGTCTTACCGGCGTCAATATGCGCCATAATTCCAATGTTGCGAACCTTGCGAAGGTCCTTTTGTGGTTCATGTGCCACTGCTTAGTTTCCTTGTCCAGGCCGGTTGCGGCCTCATTGTAGACGGCGAGAGCGCCGAAATTACCAACGGTAGTGTGCGAAGGCGCGGTTGGCCTCGGCCATACGGTGGACATCTTCACGGCGGCGAACAGCGGCACCGAGGCCGTTGGACGCATCCATGATTTCGTTCTGGAGACGCTCGAGCATCGTGTTCTCACGGCGCTCACGCGAGTAGTCGACGAGCCAGCGAATTGCGAGTGCGTTTGCACGGTTCGGCTTGACTTCGGTCGGAACCTGGTAGGTCGCGCCACCGACACGGCGGGAGCGAACCTCGAGGGAGGGGCGAATGTTATCGAGAGCGCGCTTGAGCACCGTCAGGGCTTCCTGGCCGGTCTTCTCTTCGACGCCTGCGAGGGCGCCGTAAACGATGCGCTCGGCGGTCGACTTCTTGCCGTCACGAAGAACGCGGTTGATCACCTGGGTGACAACGGGCGAGCCGTGAACGGGATCGTTGACGAGTGGACGCTTACGAACTGGTCCTTTACGTGGCATCTTACTTCTCCTTCTTCGCACCGTACTTGGAGCGACCCTGACCGCGGGACTTCACGCCCTGCGTATCGAGTGCGCCACGGACAATGTGGTAGCGAACACCGGGCAGGTCCTTCACACGACCACCGCGAACGAGCACGATCGAGTGCTCCTGGAGGTTGTGGCCCTCGCCGGGGATGTATGCCGTGACTTCGATGCCCGTCGACAGACGAACACGAGCGACCTTACGAAGAGCAGAATTAGGCTTCTTCGGTGTAGTTGTGTAAACACGCGTGCACACACCTCGACGCTGCGGACTTCCCTTGAGGCCCGGAGTCGAGGAGGCTGCCGCCTTGTTTGAGCGGCCCTTGCGGACCAGCTGCTGAATAGTAGGCACTATTTCTCCTGTGTATGAGTTCAGATCGTCGAACTGCCCGCCTGTCCGGTTCGAACGTGCGAGAGGAAGGACACCGTACCTTCCTAGCGTCCGCGCGTCGTTTCAACTGCCGATGGCTATGAGCAACTTTGACCAATCGACAAAGCAACGTCGACCCACGGAACGGGCACCGTGTTATAGATTAACGGTTTCGCGCGCTGCATGTCCAAGATTGTGAGGTAAACGCTTCGTGGCGCTACCCACACTGTGCACTGCCTTTTATCTTTATACATTCCCGACGACGACGGTGCGCCAGTAGCGCCCGCATACGACGATGGGGCGGATAGCTGTGTGCTACCCGCCCCATCGTGTCCGTCTTAGAAGTTCAGCCCGTAGCCGTAGCCCATCGACGTGTCGTAGTCATCTACCGAGCCGTAGCCGTAGATGTCATCGAACGAGTCAAGGCCGGCGAACGTGTTGAGCTGCTCGTACTCCGAGCGCGCCTCCGCGGTGGGCTCCACCTTCGGCTTACGCAGCTGCTCCAGGCCGGTACCGGCCGGGATGAGCTTACCGAGGATGACGTTCTCCTTCAGGCCATCGAGCGGATCGCTCTTGGCGTTGAGCGCGGCCTCCGTGAGAACCTTCGTGGTCTCCTGGAAGGACGCGGCCGAGAGCCACGAGTCGGTGGCCAGCGAGGCCTTCGTGATACCCATGAGCTCGGGACGGCCAGAGGCGGGCTTGCCACCTTCTGCCATCGCGGCGCGGTTCGCGGTCTCAAACTGGGCCACGTCAACGAGCTCGCCCGGAAGCAGAGTCGTGGTGCCCGAGTCGAGGACCGTCACGCGGCGCAGCATCTGACGCACGATAACCTCAATGTGCTTATCGTGAATCTCAACGCCCTGCGAGCGGTACACTTCCTGAACCTCGTCAACCAGGTGCAGCTGAGCCGTACGGCGGCCGGAGATTCGCAGGACCTTCTTCGGGTCAACCGAACCTTCGACCAGCTGCTGGCCGACCTGGACGTGCGAGTTCTCGGGAACAAGCAGCTTGGCGCGCTTGCCTACCAGGTACGTCAAGTCCTCGTCGCCGTCGTCGCGCTTGATGATCAGGCGGCGCGAACGCTCGAGTTCCTCGGTCTCCAAGCGGCCCGATGCCTCGGCGATCGGAGCCTCGCCCTTGGGGGTACGAGCATCGAAGAGCTCCTGGACTCGCGGAAGACCCTGGGTAATATCCTCTGCGGATGCGGCGCCACCGGTGTGGAAGGTACGCATCGTCAGCTGGGTTCCAGGCTCACCAATCGACTGGGCGGCAACAATACCGACCGCCTCGCCGATGTCCACGAGCTTGCCGGTCGCGAGCGAACGGCCGTAGCACTTGGCGCAGGTGCCCACGCGCGAATCACACGTGAGGACCGAGCGAACGGTGATTTCGGTGATGCCGGCCTCAAGGAGTGCCTCGAGTGCAACATCGCCGATGTCGGTGCCGGCCGCAACGATGACGTTGCCCTCGCCGTCCTCGACATCCTTTGCCAGGGTGCGAGCGTAGACGGAGGTGTCGATCTCATCGGAGCGCAGGGCCTCAGCGGCCTCCCACTGCGCGGCGCTCACGTCAGCTTCGGTGACCTCTCGCTTGGCGCCGTCGACCTCGGCCAGACGAATCTGGTTGCCCTCGTCGTCGGTCAGGACGATCGACTTCTTCAGGCCGCGCGAGGTGCCACAGTCAGACTCGCGGACGATGACGTCCTGAGCCACGTCGACCAGACGACGCGTGAGGTAACCCGAATCAGCGGTACGAAGAGCCGTATCAGCCAGGCCCTTACGCGCGCCGTGGGTAGCCGTAAAGTACTCGAGCGCCGACAGGCCCTCGCGGTAGTTCGACTTGATCGGGCGAGGAATAATCTCACCCTTCGGGTCGGCCACGAGGCCACGCATGCCGGCAACCTGGCGAATCTGCATCCAGTTACCGCGTGCGCCCGACTGAACCATCTGGTTGATGTTGTTCAGATCGTCGAAGTTCTTACGCATCTCGTCTGCGACCTGATCGGTCACTTCCGTCCACAGCGCAACAAGATCGCGGCGACGATCCTCGTCGCGAATGTTGCCGTCCTGGAAGTCCTGCTCGATCTTCGCGGCGCGTTCCTCGGCGTCTTCAAGGATCTCGGCCTTCTTTTCAGGAGCGACGACGTCGGACACGGCGATCGTCACGCCCGAGCGGCCACCCCAGTAGAAACCGATTTCCTTCAGCGCGTCGAGCGACGCAGCGGCGTCGACCTTCGGGTAACGCTCGGCAAGCTCGTTGACGATGTTGCCCAGAACCTTCTTGTCCACCGTGCGGTTGACGTACGGGAAGGTGGTCGGAAGCGCATCGTTGAAGAATGCGCGGCCCAGCGTCGTCGTGAGCAGCACGTCGTCGCCCTCCTCGTAACCCTCCGGGGCCTGCCAGCCGCGCGGAAGAACGATCTCCTCGGCCTTCCAGCGAATGTGGCACGGAGCGTTGAGGTGGAGATCGCCAAGGTCGTGAGCCATCTCAGCCTCGGCAACCGAGGTGAAGTAGCGGCCAGCGCCAACCTCATCATCGCGCTGCGAGGTCAGGTGGTACAGACCAATCACCATGTCCTGCGAGGGGACGGTCACCGGGCGGCCATCCGACGGCTTGAGGATGTTGTTGGCCGAGAGCATGAGGATGCGAGCCTCTGCCTGAGCCTCAACCGACAGCGGCAGGTGGACTGCCATCTGATCGCCGTCGAAGTCAGCGTTGAACGCGGCACACACGAGCGGGTGAAGGCGGATGGCCTTACCCTCGATGAGCTGCGGCTCGAACGCCTGAATGCCGAGGCGGTGAAGCGTGGGTGCACGGTTCAGCAGAACCGGGTGCTCCTGAATGATCTCTTCGAGAACGTCGAAGACCTCGTCGCGCTGACGCTCGATCAGGCGCTTGGCAGCCTTGATGTTCTTCGCAAGCTCGAGATCCACGAGGCGCTTTTGCACGAAGGGCTTGAAAAGCTCGAGAGCCATCGTCTTGGGAAGACCACACTGGTGAAGCTTGAGGGTGGGGCCGATAACGATGACCGAACGGCCAGAGTAATCGACTCGCTTGCCCAGAAGGTTCTGGCGGAAACGACCCTGCTTGCCCTTGAGCATGTCCGAGATCGACTTCAGAGGGCGGTTGCCGGCGCCCTGAACGGGGCGGCCACGGCGGCCGTTGTCGAACAGCGCGTCAACAGACTCCTGCAGCATGCGCTTCTCGTTGTTGACCATGATCTCGGGCGCGTTCAGATCGAGCATGCGCTGGAGACGGTTGTTGCGGTTGATGACGCGGCGGTACAGATCGTTCAGATCCGACGTGGCGAAGCGGCCGCCGTCGAGCTGAACCATCGGGCGCAGATCCGGCGGAATCACCGGGATCGCGTCGAGAACCATCGCCTCGGGCGGGGTCTTCGAGTGCAGGAACGCGTTGACGACCTTGATGCGCTTGAGCGCGCGGGTCTTGCGCTGAGCCGTGCCGTTTTCGATCTGGTCAACGAGCAGTTCGTGCTCGGCCTGCAGATCGAAGGTGCGCAGGCGGCGCTGGATTGCCTCGGCGCCGCGGTATGCCGCGAAGTAGTCGCCCCAGCGGGTCTCCATCTCGCGGTAGGCGATTTCATCGCCCTCGAGGTCGCCGACCTTGAGCTTGGTGAACTTGTCCCAGATCTCCTCAAGCTCCTTGATGTCGTTCTCGTAGCGAGTACGAACGCGGCGTGTATCGGCCTGGAGCGAGCGCTTGATCTTCGCGATAGCCGAGGCGTCTTCGCCTGCGGCCTCAGCCTTGGCGAGCGTGTCTTCCTCTTCCTTCAGCGCGGCCTCAACAGCGGCGTCGCGCTCCTTTTCCAGGTTGTCGCGCTCGAGCTCGTACTCAGCGGTGAGGGTGGGCATGTCGTCGTGACGACGCTGCTCATCAACATCGGTGATCATGTAAGCCGCGAAGTAAATGACCTTCTCGAGGTCCTTCGGGGCGATGTCGAGCAGGTAGCCAAGGCGCGAGGGAACGCCCTTGAAGTACCAAATGTGCGTGACCGGAGCCGCGAGCTCGATGTGGCCCATGCGCTCACGGCGCACCTTGGCGCGCGTGACTTCAACGCCACAGCGCTCGCAGACGATGCCCTTGTAGCGCGGGCGCTTGTACTTTCCACAAGCACACTCCCAGTCGCGGGTGGGGCCAAAGATTTGCTCGCCGAAAAGGCCATCCTTTTCCGGCTTGAGCGTACGGTAGTTGATCGTTTCAGGCTTGGTGACTGTGCCATGCGACCATTCGCGCACGTCTTCGGACGTCGCGAGCGAGATCGACAGCTGGTCAAAAATATTGACGTCGAGCAAGATTCCTACTTCCTCAGTTCTTACGCCTTATTGCCATTCGCTAGCGGGGCGGCGGGCGCTCGCCGCCCCACTCGCGCTTAGATTGTTAGAAGTCTGCGCCAGTCTCGAGGTCTTCGAGGCCGGTGGTGATGCCCGCGGACTGCGGGGAACGGAAGGCGTCTTCGTCCGAGTCCTGCAACGAGATGGCATTGCCACCCGCGTCGAGGGCTTCGACGTTCAGGCACAGCGAGCGCATTTCCTGAACGAGGACCTTGAAGGACTCCGGCAGACCAGGCTCAGGGACGTTATCGCCCTTGACGATGGCCTCGTAGACCTTGACGCGTCCAACCGTGTCGTCAGACTTGATCGTCAGCATCTCCTGAAGGGTGTGCGCGGCGCCGTACGCTTCGAGCGCCCACACTTCCATCTCACCAAAGCGCTGACCGCCGAACTGTGCCTTACCACCGAGCGGCTGCTGGGTGACCATCGAGTATGGGCCAGTCGAGCGCGCGTGGATCTTGTCATCCACTAGGTGGTGCAGCTTCAGCATGTACATGTAGCCAACCGAGACCGGGTCCGGGAACGGATCGCCGGTGCGGCCGTCAAACAGACGAGCCTTGCCGGTGCCGTCAACCAGACGGTCGCCGTCGCGGTTGGTGTTCGTGACGTCG
>NZ_JBHWPL010000085.1:0-44042 GCF_043424875.1 Trueperella sp.
GCGAGCCGAACAGCACCCAGCTGATGAGCAACACGACCGCGATAATTCCCGCGCCGATGCCCACCCGCTTGAGGCGGATCTTTCGCATTTCACGACGCCGTTCACTTCGGCGAGCGTCCAAGCTCACCGACTCGCCGATGATGATCGGTTCCTCGCCTCCGGCGTTACGTTCCCGGACTCGCTCAGCAGTGCTTGACCACATTTGGACTGCACGCTCACGGGCGCCCGCGCCGGCGTCTTTGAGCCGGGCTAGCCCTCCACCGCGCGCCGCGTGGCCGGATGATTCGCCATCAGATTCGTTTCGGTCAGGCTCGGCGCCGTCCGATTCTGTCGCGTCGTCAGGCTCTGGGTCGTCGCGCACTGCGCCCTTTTCAAACCCTGCGCCATCGTCGACGTCGCTCCACTCGGCTTCCTCGGCGCTATCGGGTGAGTCGGCATAGACCACGCCCTCGCCGTCGTCCCAGTCCGCATCCCACTCGGTCGGTGGCGGCGCCGGCGCGGTCGGAACATGGTCCTCCATCGTGGGGCGCTTTTTGGCAGGAAGTTCTCCCCCGCCCTCACGGTGCTGATTCGACTGTGGCGTCAGGCGACGCGGCTGACGAGGCTGACGCGGGGCCCTCATAGGGCTCCCAGAACGACGTCGGCCATCTCCGTAATATCACCCGCGCCCATGGTGAGGATGATATCGCCGGGGTTCGACAGCTCGGCGATACGACGCGCGGCGTCGTGGCGATCGGGCACGAGCTCGGCGCCCGGCAAAAGCTCGGTGATCGCATCGGCGTCGCGCCCGTCCTCGGGTACCTCGCGCGCCGCGTAGACGCTGGTGACCACGACGGAATCGGCGAGTGCGAGCGCGTCCGCGAATTCCTGGGCAAAGATCTCTGTTCGCGAATACAGGTGCGGCTGGAAGACGACCCGCACCCCTGCCTCAGTCACGGCGCGCGCAGTCTGAAGCGTCGCGCGCACCTCCGTCGGATGATGGGCGTAGTCATCAACAACGCGCCTGCCCGCCTTCTGACCGCGCAGCTCAAAGCGCCTGCCCGTGCCGTGGAAGTGCGAAAGAGCATCGGCCATCTCCTGCGGGTCCTGCCCCAGCTCGATTCCGACCAGCAGAGCGCCGACCGCGTTGAGTACGTTGTGCGCGCCGGGAACGCCAAGGCGAAGTTCGATGGGTTTGCCGCGGAATTGAAGGTCCGCGCCGCCGTCAACATCGGTGATCGCCGCGTGATGCTCGAGGCCCTCGCCGCGCCCGTACGTCCACGTGCGAATTCCGGCGTCGCGCGATCTCTTCGCGAGGCTGAGCGCGCCCGGGCTGTCAGCGCAGCAAATGAGCAGGCCGCCGAATTCGATCCGGCGAGCGAACTCGTCAAACGCCTCGTGGAAGGCGGCTTCCGAGCCATAGTGGTCAAGGTGGTCGGGCTCGATGTTAGTCACGAGCGCCACGCGGGGCGCGTAGTTGAGGAACGAGCCGTCGGATTCATCGGCTTCCGCAATGAACATCGATCCGCTCCCCAGATGCCCGCCGGAGGCTCCGCCGGCCAGGCTCGAGCCGATGGCCCGCGAGGGATCGAGACCAAGGTGCTCGAATGCCACGGCGAGCATGCCCGACGTCGTCGTTTTTCCGTGTGCTCCGGCAACCGCAATAAAATCCTTGGACTCGGCCGCGATCGCGAGCGCCTGCGAGCGGTGAATGACTTGCTGGCCGCGCGAGTTGGCGATGGCAAGCTCCGGGTTATCCGCCTTGATGGCTGTAGAAACAACGACGACGGCGTCCTCGGGAACGTTCACGGCGTCGTGGCCAACGAACACGCGTCCGCCGGCCGCAGCCAAGCGCGCCAAGTTCGGCGAATCGCTGCGATCAGATCCGCTTACCTCGTGGCCGCCCTCCACAAGGAGCTGGCCGACGACGGACATTCCGGCGCCGCCAGCGCCGATGAGGTGGTACTTCATCGCACGACCTCGGTCAGGTGCAGGGCGATTCCGGCAAGGCGGCTCGCGGCATTGAGAGGCGAGACTCCCGTGGATCGCTCGGACATTTTCTCGAGCGTGGTGCCCTCGAAGAGCGGGATGATGCGCTCGCGCACGACATCCGCGTCAAGTTTCTTATTGTCGATCATGATCGCGCCGCCGGCGTTGACCACGTCTTTCGCATTCAGCGCCTGCTCACCGTTTCCGATCGGCAGCGGCACGAACACGGCGGGAAGACCCAGAGCCGACAGCTCGGCGACCATACCTGCGCCAGCGCGCGAGACCGCGAGGTCCGCAGCGGCGTAGGCGCTTTCCATGTCGTCAAGGTAGTCGAGCACGACGTATCCGGCGTCGGGCGCCGCCTCGCGTACCGGCGCGTCCTTGTCTCGTCCCGTCACGTGAATAACCTGGATGCCGGCCGCGCGGATATCCGCGGCAGCCTCAGAGAACACGTCGTTCAGGTGCTGGGCGCCCGACGAGCCACCGGTGATGAGCATGATCGGCTCGTCAGGGTTGAGCCCAAACCGGGCGGCGCACTCGCGCCGAGCGGCCCTGCGGCCACCGGGCCGTGCCGCGAGCTGTTCAATCTCGCGCTTGAGCGGCAAGCCCACGCTCACCGTGATCCCCTTCGCCGCGCGAAGCGGCGTGGACGGGAACGTCAGCGCGACCGTGGCGGCAAACCGAGCACCAACCTTATTTGCGACGCCGGGACGCGCGTTGCCTTCGTGAACCACCACGGGAATCTTGCGCTTTCTCGCAGCGAGGTAGACCGGCGTCGAGACGTATCCGCCAAAACCAATCACGACGTCCGCCTTGTGGCGATCGAGAATGGATCCCGCTGCCGAAATCGCCGAGCGCATCTTCATCGGTAGGCGCACAATATCGAGCGAGACAGATCGGGGAAGAGGTACGCGCTCAATGGTCTCGAGCGCGATGTCGGCCTCGGGCACGAGTGTCGTTTCCAGGCCGGCGTCGGTACCGATGGCCACGACGTGACTTTGTGGGCTCTCCTCGCGGATGGCGTTCGCGGTTGCCAGCAGAGGATTGACGTGACCGGCAGTGCCTCCACCAGCGAGTACGATGTTCGCCATTATCCGTTTCTCCTCACGAGTGTTCTGACTCCTTGCGCTAGCCTACCGCGAACGCTCCAGGCTTCCTTGACTCCAGGTACGCTCAGAGCGCATCCGGCGATCATGCCGACCATTCCCAGCGTGGCGATCATCGAACTGCCGCCGTAGGAGATGAATGGGAGCGGCACGCCGAACACGGGAAGTAGCCCGGCGACCACGAGCATATTGGCGAACGCCTGACCGCATAGCCACATGGCAGCGCCGCCGGCGAGGAGTTGGCCGTAGCGCTCCGGGTGATTGAACGCGATTTCTTTCAGGCCCCAGCCGAGCGCGAGGAATAGACCGATGACGGTCAGGACTCCGAAGAGCCCGATCTCCTCACCGATCACGGCAAAGATAAAATCAGTGTGGGCTTCCTTGAGATCCCACCACTTCTCCTTGCCCGCGCCGATGCCGACGCCGGTGATGCCACCCGAGCCGAACGCGAACTGTGCGAACTCGATCTGCGTGGGCGAGTAGATATCGGGGAGATTGACGAGATCGCCGAAGAAGTCTCCCACTCGGCGAAGTCGGGAGGGGCGGGCCACCACGAACAGGCCTGCGAGGAACGCGCCGATAATCATGGGGATGATGAGGTGTTTTGCTCGCATGCCCGCGAGCCAGAACATTCCGAGTGCAATCAGGGCGAAGATGAGCGCGGTGCCCATATCGCCGCCCAATGAGACCACGCCGATTGCGAGGGCGAAGCCCACCATGGGAAGCCCAAGTGTTTGTGGCGTCTGGATTTCTTTGAGCGAGAGCCTACCCAGCATGAACGCCAGCCACACGATCATCGCGAGCTTGAGGAACTCAGAGGGCTGGATCGCGAGGGGTCCGATGTCGAGCCAGTTGTTATTGCCGCCCACGCCCTCGCCGCCTTGAACGAGCACGGCAAGCTGGAGGACGACGCCGAGGCCGAGTGCCGCGTGCGCAAGTTTCGAGTTGAACAGCTTGGGCGGGAGCATGGCGAGCACACCGCCAAACACAAGGCCGGCAAAGGTTGAGACCACCTGACGCATGGCCACCGAGAACAGCCGCTGATCCGGATTCGCATCCACCGACCGGATCGAGGAGGGCGCGGTTGCCGAAAACACCATGATCAGGCCGATCAGGATGAGCGCCGCCGTGGTGATGAGGACGACGAGAAGTCCGAGTTGGACGGCGTCGCGCTGAGACTCCCCCTTATCAGTCAGGGCCGAGGATTCAAGAACTGGCATGTTCACCTCCGAGTGCGCGGACCGCGGCGGCAAACTGCTCCCCGCGATCGGAGTAAGAGGTGAACTGATCCATCGAGGCGCTTGCCGGGGCGAGGATGACAGTATCGCCCTCCTGTGCGTGCTCGCTCGCCACGTGTACGGCTTCACTCATCGGATCAGCCGCGTCGGGAGCCACGTAGTGAACGGGTACGGTAACGCCTTCGAGGGCCTCGCGCCAGGGCGATTGGTCGACGCCGATCACGATCACAGCTCGCAGATGAGGCTCGACCTTGGCGACGAGCTCGGTAAAGCGCGCCCCCTTGGCCTGCCCGCCGACGATCCACACGGCCGAGCTGAGCGCGCGCACCGAGGCTTCGGCCGCGTGAGCGTTCGTCGCCTTGGAGTCATCGACGTAGCGCACGCCTGCGATCGTCTCGACGGTTTCGATCCGGTGGTGCCCGCCCGAAAAGCTTCGAAGGCCACGGGCGACGTGCTCGGGCGCGATGTCAATCGAGCGCGCGAGTGCCGCGGCAGCTAGGGCGTCCTTGAGAATGTGTAGCGGGAGCACCCCGTCGTCGGTGGCAAGATGCCCGATGTCCGTCAGCTCGAAGAGCTGGGCTGCCTGCGCGTGGTCGTCGACGAACGCGCGGTCCACAATGAGGTTTTCGACGAGGCCGATCTGGCCGGGCGCCGGCACGTCCAGGACGATCGCCACGTTCGTGGCGCCGCCGCCGTTCGGAGTATCCAGCACCATCGACTCCACAGCGCGGTCCCCCGCGGGAAAGATGCGGGCGCCGCGCACGTTCTCGTAGATTCTGGCCTTCGAATCGCGGTAGTGCTCGCGAGTTCCGTGCCATTCGAGGTGGTCGTCGGCGAAGTTGAGGCAAATCGCGCCCGCGGGCTCCATCGAGTCCGTGGCGGCGAGCTGGAATGAGGAAAGCTCAAAGGCGAAGGCATCCGGCGCGTCATCGGCAGTCGACGAGACAGCGGCGACGGCGGGGGTGCCCACGTTTCCGACAGCGCGCCCGCGCAGGCCCGCCGCTTGGAGGATTGATTCGAGCATCGAGACTGTCGTGGTCTTACCGTTGGTGCCGGTGATCGCCAGCCACGGCGCGAACTCGCCGTCCTCGCGCGCTGCCCGCAGCCGCCATGCCAGCTCAATCTCAGACCACACGGGCACGCCGGCTTCGCGTAGCCTCGTCCACTCGAGTCCCACCATCGGGAAGGCGGGTGCGATCACGACGGCGTCCGGATTCCACGCGATGAGCGCATCCATGAGGGCCGAGGCGTCGGCGTCGGCGCCGCCGTCGAGGTACTCGTAGTCCGCACGCGCCTCGCTCTTTGCGTCCCACGCAGAAAGCTCGGCCGACGTCGTCGACGCCAACGCATCGAGAGCCGCGCGCCCGGATATGCCCAGCCCCAGAACAGCGATCCGCAGATCGTCGAGTGCGCCGGCGCCTGGAATGGTCCGCGTCATTGTTGAGCCAGCCATTCGGCGTAGAACAGTCCCATACCTCCGGCCGCGAGAAGGGCTTGAATCAGCCAGAAACGGACGACGATCGTGACTTCCTTCCAGCCCTTGAGCTCGAAGTGATGGTGAAGCGGCGCCATCTTAAACACCCGTTTACCGGTGGTTTTGAACGATCCCACCTGAATGACGTTCGACATGACGATGATGACGAACAGGCCGCCGATGAGCACGGCGAGGAACTGGGTCTGGGTCAGGATCGAGACGCCCGCGAACGCGCCGCCGAGTGCGAGGGAGCCCGTATCCCCCATGAAGATCGCCGCCGGCGAGGTGTTGTGCCACAGGAAGCCGAGGCACGCGCCCACGATGGCGGCGCAGATGATCGCAAGGTCGCGCGGATCGCGCACGTCGTAACAGCCGGCCGCGGGATTCACCACGGACAGGCACGACTGGTAGGACTGCCAAATGGTCAAGATCGTGTAGGCGGCAAAGGCGATGGAGGCGGCGCCGGCCGCTAGACCATCGAGGCCGTCGGTGAGGTTGACGGCGTTGGACCAGGCGGTGATGAGGAAGTTTGCCCAGATGACGAAGAGGATGACTCCGATGGCAACGCCCGCGAAGGCGAGGTTGATCTCCGTATCGCGCACGATAGAAATGCGCATCGATCCGGGCGTGCGGTTGAGCTCGTTCTTGAACTGAAGCGCGGCCACGGCGAACGCGATACCCACGACGCCCTGACCGATGATCTTGGCCATCGGGGTCAGGCCGAGCGAGCGCTCGTTGCGGATTTTCGCGAAGTCGTCGAGGAATCCGATCAGTCCGAGGCCAACCATAAGCCCGAGCAGGAGGATACCGGAGGCGTTGGGCCCGCGCTGAGTGAGGATGTTGGCAAGCGTATAGCCGATGACCGTGGCGCCGATAATGACGATGCCGCCCATCGTGGGCGTACCGCGCTTGACTAGATGCGTGGTCGGGCCATCCTCGCGGATGTACTGCCCGTAGGAACGGCTCTTCAAGAAGCGCACGAACAGCGGGGTTCCAAACAATGCGATTGTCAGCGACGTGGCAAGCGCAATGAGAATCGCGAGCATTTAGCTCTCCTTCCCCACGAGCGCATCCGCAACGCGCCACACACCAGAACCATTCGAACCTTTGAACAAGATTACGTCACCGTCCGCCATTATCGGGGAAAGCGCGTCGATAGCAGTGTCCGCGCCGGTCTCAACGACCTCGATTCCGCCCGCCTTCGCGCCAGCCACGAGCGCGTCCATCTCCTGTCCAACAGCCACGACGACGTCGACGCCCGACTTGCACGCATACTCCCCGATCGCGGCGTGTTCGGCATCCGACGCCTCGCCGAGCTCGAGCATGGCGCCCAGGACGGCGATCTTGCGCCGACCCTTGCCTAGGGTTTCGAGAGCGTCGAGCCCTGCGCGCATCGAATCGGGGTTCGCGTTGTAGGAATCGTCGATGATGAGGATGCCATCTCGCTCGGTGACGGCCATGCGGTGGGGGCTCGCTGGCCCGGTCTGGGCCAAGGTCGCGGCGATCTCCTCGGGTCCGATCCCGAAGGCGTCCGCCACGGCCGCTGCCGCGAGCGCGTTAGACACGTGGTGCGCTCCGACGAGCCCCAATGTCACCTCCGCCCGGCCGCGGGATGTGACCAGCGTGAACTGCGGATGGCCGAGCGCATCGAGGCGCACGTCTTCCGCGTGCGGGCCGGGTAGCCCTTGCATGCCAAAGTAATGCACCTCTGCCGTTGCGAGGTTAGCCATCGCGCGGACGCGATCGTCGTGTGCGTTCAAGATGACGACGCCGTCCGGCTTCGTCCCCGTGACCAGCTCCGATTTCGCTTTGGCAACGTTCTCGATGCCGCCGAACTCACCCAGGTGGGCGCGCGCCACGGCGAGCACCACGGACACGTCCGGGGGCGCAATCGAGGTGAGGTAGTCGATGTTGCCGATGTGGTCGGCTCCCATTTCCAGGACCAGGGTCGCGGTGTCCTCGCCAGCGCGCAGCACCGTGAGTGGCAGGCCGAGCTCGTTGTTGAACGATCCCGGAGGGGCGATGATTGGCCCGCGGATGGCCAGGAGCGAGGCGAGCAGGTCCTTCGTCGTCGTCTTTCCAACCGAACCGGTCACGGCAACGACCTTGAGGGACGGGTTGGCCTCTCGTGCGCGGCGCAGGGATTCGCCCGCGAGCGCGCCCAGTGCGATGAGCGGATCCTCGACGGCGATAATGCGGTCGGCGGGCGCGCCCGAGTCAGCTGCGAGCTGCGGATCGGCCGTGAGCACGCCCGAGGCCCCGGCCTCGATCGCGGCGCCAGCCAGCGTCGATCCATCCACGCGTTCACCCGCGATGGCAACGAACAGCTCGCCGCCGGTGATCTGGCGGGTATCGGAGACGACGCCGGTGACCATCACGTCAGCGCCAGCCTCGCTGCCGGCGTCGCGGGCAGCCTGAGCAAGGGTTATGGGAATCATGGTTTTTCCGCCATTCGATGGGCTAGAGCGTCGCGCGCTATCTCACGGTCATCGATCTCGATAGCGTGCCCGGCAACGTCCTGAATTGTCTCATGGCCACGGCCCGCGATGAGCACCACGTCATCGTCATGTGCGTCACGGATTGCCGAGCGGATCGCCTCCTCGCGATCCCCGATCTCCTCCCACGAAAAGCCCTCGGGGATTCCGGCAATGACCTCGCGGCGGATCTGCGCGGGATCTTCGGTGTGCGGGTCGTCGTCGGTGACGATGAGGTGGTCTGCGTGCTCGGCGACGACGCGGGCCATCATCGGCCGCTTTCCGCGGTCACGATCGCCCGCCGAGCCGGTGATCACGATGAGTTTGCCCGGTCGTATGCCCGCCAGCGCGCTCATCGCCTTGTCGAGCGCGTCGGTATTGTGTGCGAAGTCGACCACGGTGTAGGGCCGGTCCCCCACAACTTCCATGCGTCCCGGAATGACCGGAGACATCCCGCCGGGCGTAAGCGCGGTGGCCACCGCCTGCGCATCCACCCCGGACTCGATGACCATGGCGATCGCGAGCGCCGCGTTTGCCACATTGAACTTGCCGGGCAGGTCCGTGTGGGTGGTTAGCGTTCCGCGCGGACCCTCGAGCGTGAACTGTTGCCCCTCGCTCGCCACCGACCAATCGGCCTCGTTCCCGGTCAGCGAGAGCGAGACCACCGCTCCGGGCCGCTCCGCCGTGGCCTGCTCATAAAGCTGGCGCCCGGCGTCGTCGTCGACGATCACCACGCCACGCACTGAATGCTCCGTGTCGAACAGCGTCGCCTTGATCGCGAAGTACTCCTCGAGGGTGCCGTGGTAGTCCAGATGATCCTGGGTCAGGTTCGTGAATCCGACAACGTCGAAGCGCACGGGATCCGTCCGCTTCTGCTCGAGCGCGTGCGAGGAGACCTCCATGACGAGGTCGGTGCCGCCGCGCTCAACGAGGGTGGCGAGCATGGCCTGCAGGTCGACAGGTTGTGGCGTGGTCAGCGCGGCGGGAACAACCTCGCCCCCGATCTTGACGCTCACCGTGCCGATCAGCCCGGTCACGCGGCCAAGTTCGCGTAGCAGGTGATCAATCATGAACGCGGTGGATGTCTTGCCGTTCGTGCCGGTGATGCCGAAGGTGGTGAGGGTCGCCGACGGATTGCCGTACACGATCGATGCGGCCTTGCCAGCGCTTCGGGCAGGATCGTCAACCACGAGCACGGGCACCTGGACCTCGCCGATCATCTGGGTACCCTCGGCGTCGGTTAGGACGGCCGCGGCGCCCGCGTCAATCGCCGACGGCGCGAACCGCGCCGCGTGAACGGTCTGACCGCGGCTGGCGACGAAAAGATCTCCAGGGCGAATCGCCCGGTTATCGGCGCTGACGCCGCTGATCACGACGTCCGATGCCGCCGTGATTCCAAGTTCGTCCGCGATCTGGGTGAGCGTGAGCTCGGGTGTGGTCTCAGGGCGCATCGGGAATTCCCTCGTTCAGTTCTGTTTCGGTCCACGGCAGGCGCACGAGCTCCTCGGTCGAGGGCGGGATTTTCTGCTGGCGCATGGCGAATTCAGCGGTTTCGGCGAAGACAACCGCGGCCGTGTCGCCGCCGTATCCCGCGCCCGCCGCGTTGTAGACGACCGAGGCGAAAATGATCTGCGGATCTTCGGCGGGAATCGTCCCGACGAACGTTCCGGCACGCTTCGTCAGCGCGCCGCTCGCGTCCGGCACCTGCGCCGTACCGGTCTTGCCGGCCACGTTGTAGCCATCAACTCGCGCGCGCCAGCCGGTCGAATACGGCTGGGTCACGGCCTGCATGATCGCGATCATCTCGTCGGCCGTCTCGGGGGTGATCACCTGACGCGACTCGCCGACCGTCGTCGGCGTGTACTCGCCGTCGAGGGACTCCACGCCGTCAACGATATGAATCGGGATGAGCACGCCCTCGTTGGCGACCACGGACATCATCTGCCCCAGCTGGAGTGTGGTGGCGCTCCAGGACTGGCCAAACATGCTGGTGTAGCGCTCGCGCGGGCCCCAGGTCTCGACAGGATGTAACAGCCCGGCCTGTTCGCCGGGTAGCTCAATGCCCGTCTTTTGCCCGAGTCCGAAGTCCAGCTGGTACTGGTAGCGCGTCTCGTCCGGCACGAGATCGCCGATCTGAACGAGGCCGGTGTTGTAGGACTTCGCGAGCGTGCCCGCCACGGTCATCATCTCGGCCGGATGCGGATCGTTATCTCGGATGACCTCGCCGTTGGGCATCTCCATGGGCGTGGAAACGAGGAAGAGGTCGAGGGGTTCGACGGCGTCTTCGTTCAGCGCCGTCGAGTACGTGATGACCTTGCCCGTCGATCCCGGCTCGACAACCGCGGAGACGGCTCGCGAGTTCCAGTGCTTGGGATCGGTTGCCGAGAGATTGGTGGGATCTGGCGCATTCGAGTCCGCGAGGGCGAGCACACGCCCGCTGCCAACCTCGATGACGATGGCCGTCCCCCATTCGGCGCCGCTATTAGCAACGACGCCGTCGAGCGCGTCTTGCGTGGCGCGCTGAAGATCGCGGTCAATGGTCAGGTGGACGTTACCGCCGTCGACTGCGGGGGTCTCGTGCCGATCGGAGTTGGGGAACACCGTTCCGCTTGGCCCGACCTCGAACTCCACCGAGCCGGGAGTACCGGCGAGCACGTTGTTGTAGCTCTGCTCGATGCCAGCTCGCCCCTCGGGGGTCGCTGACTCCTCGGTCTCGCCGAGATAGCCCAGAACCGTGCCGGCGGTGTTCGCGTTCGGGTACTGGCGCTGCATGAAGCGCTCGGGATAGACGCCTCGGATGCCGAGGTTGTTGATCTCTCGCCACTCCTCTGGGGAGATGTCGGAAATCAGCAGCTGCCATTGGCTCTTGTTCTCCCCGCCCATGAGGAAGCCGCCGAGCTCGGCCTGATCCATGCTCACGTAAGGGGCAAGCTTGCGCGCCGCAGCCGCAGCGCCCGCGCCATCAATGTTGCCGTCCTCATCGCGGCTCACGTAATCGACGATCTCCGTCTGGTCCACGCGCACGTTGTACCGCTCGAGCGAGGTGGCAAGAATCGCGCCATTCGCGTCGAGAATGTCGCCGCGCTTGGCCTCTAACGGATAGGAGCGAGAGCGAAACTCGCGTGCCGTCTCCGACAGCGTGTCAGCCCGAACAACCTGCAGGTACACCAGGCGAACTGACAGCAGGATCGCGGCAACGAGAACGAGCACCGTGATGGACGTGAGGCGCTTTCTCGTCAGCGCGCTCGCCTGATGATCGGGTCCTTTACCGGAGCCAAGACCGCGGCGGAAGCTCTCCTTCATGACAGCTCCGACCTGTTGGTCCCGCATCCTAGCCATACACCGGTCCCCTACTTCTCAGCCGGGGCGGTGATCACCCCAGTTTCAAGATCAACGTGGAGAGCGCCTTCAGCCGGAACAAGACCGAGCGCGTCAGCACGAGCACGCAATTCGTTGGGAGTCGACACCCCGATGACTTCCTTTTCCAAGGTTGCTTCGCGGGCGGCAACTTCATTCAGTTCCACACTAATGTTTTTCACGTCATAAGCGCCCTGAATCATGAGCGTGTTGAGGTGAAATGCTCCGCCTAACGATCCGACCAGGATTGCCAGGCACACAATGACCGTGCCGTAGAAGCCGCGGGCGGGAGCAGGGGTGGGCACGACCGTGAGCCCCGGCATCTCGATAACGGGGCGTGAGGATGGTGCGGAGAACGCGCGCTGGGTGTTGAGTGCTGTGCTCATCGGTTACCTCGGTCATGCTCGGGGTTGAACAGGTGGTCTGGAGTGGGTGCGACGCGTTCAACCGCGCGCAGGCGAACAGACGCGCTGCGTGGGTTGGCCGCGATCTCGGCGTCGTCGGCCTTGAGCGCTCCGCGATGAAGCGCCCGAAGGTAGGGCTTGTGGGTGTCGAGTTCGACCGGCAGCCCCGCCGGCGTCGTCGACGTGGTTCCGTGGGCGATCGCGTCTTTGACGATGCGGTCTTCCAACGATTGGTAAGACTCCACGGCGAGGCGCCCGCCCACGCGAATCGCCTCGATTGCGCGCGGAACGGCCACTTCTAGGACGTCTAGCTCCTCATTGACGGCGATGCGCAGCGCTTGGAACGTGCGTTTGGCGGGATTGCCACCCGTTCGCCGGGCAGCGGCGGGGATCGACTCGCGAACGATGTCAGCCAGCTCTCCCGTGCGGGTCAGCGGCGTTGTTTCACGACGACGAACGATCGCGTCGGCGATGCGCGCGGCGAACTTTTCTTCCCCGTACACGCGCAGGATGCGGGTGATCTCCGCGTGGCTGGCCGTGGCGAGGATGTCCGCGGCGCTCTGGCCGGCCTCGGGATTCATCCGCATGTCCAGTGGCGCGTCCGTGGCGTAGGAAAAGCCGCGATCGGCCTCATCCAGCTGCAGTGAGGAGACGCCGAGGTCCATGAGTACGGCGTCAGCCTTACCATCGCGCCCGTGCTCGGCGGCGACGAGATCGACGTCGTCGTACGTGGTGTGAACTGCGACGAAGCGATCGCCGTACGGCTCAAGGCGCTCGGAGGCGAGGCGAATAGCGGCGGGATCGCGGTCAATGCCCGCCACGCGAAGCTCGGGGAATGCGCTGAGGAATGCTTCGGAGTGGCCGCCCATGCCGAGCGTGCAGTCGATGAGCAGCGCCTCGCCCTCGAGGGCAGGCGCGAGAAGGTCAATGAGGGTACGGGTGAGGACCGGTACGTGCAATGCGTTGTTATGAGCGGTGCGCACCGATCCTCCTTCGTTTCTATGAGACCGATTGGTCCACCACCGTTGGCCTGAAGTTGGGGAATTACCTCAGGACATCGGTGGGAGGCCAACCGATCTCGGGGTTAAAACACGCCCGGGATGAGCTCGTCTTCCCTATCCGCAAACTCCGATTCGTTCGCGCCCAGGAACGAGTTCCATTCGCCCAGATCCCACACCTCGACGTGCGCGCCCGAGCCAATGACCGCAACCTCGCGATCAAGATCCGCGTACTCGCGCAAGGCCGCCGGGATGGTAATGCGCCCCTGCTTGTCCGGGATCTGGTCGTTGGCACCCGAGAGAAACACGCGCTTGTAGGTGCGGGCTTCCTTGGATGTCATCGGCGCTTGGTTGAGGCGCTCGAGCATGTTCTCGAACTCCGACATGGGAAAGATGTAGAGGCAGTGCTCTTGACCGCGCGTCATCACCAGACCGCCCTGAAGCTGATCTCGATACTTCGCGGGGAGGATCAACCGCCCTTTGTCATCGAGTCGTGGTTCGTACGTGCCGAGGAACATCTGCCACCCCCTTTCCCAATTTGGCTCCACTTTACTCCACTTCACTCCATAAGCAAGAGGGAACACGCAATTGATTAAAACTTTTTCGCACAATTAAGCGGAAAGATCCGGTGGAGGGATTTTGCGATAATTGCGCCACAGATGATCGCTCTGTGCGTGGTTTATGGGCGCTATTCGGCGGTGTGCCTGTGATGTGACGCCGGTTCGTCTGTCCTCACTGAAGTCGGGCGCGGCGATGCGGCGGGAAGTGGAGGGTTGTGGAGTTAGTTCACGCACTGTTCACGTGTGACACCAAGATTTCTCTCATTATTAACTAGGGTGTCTCTCATGAGCCGGCTCTAGTCTGGCGGCTTAGACAAACCCATGATGTGGAGCCCCACTATGTGGAGCACGGTGAGGAGAACAGGTGGCTGACGTGCGCACGCATGCTCGCGACGCGAAGGGGTCGCGAGCACTCTTGATCACGCTAACGAGCGTGGCGGTGGCGTTTACTCTCGCGTCTGCGATGAGCACCGCGCTGCTTATGCACCGCGATTGGGATACTGATCGGTGGCACGGGACGTTTCAACAACTGGTTCACGTCGGCCGCGAGCTCAGCGTCGCCACATGGTTCGCCTCCGCGCTCTGGCTCCTTCTGGCATTCTTCGCGTTCACTGCGGGCGTCCTCGCCCATTCGAAGCGCGGATATTGGTACGCCTTTGGCGCGATCGCCGCGTTTGCCTCAATGGACGAGACGGCGACCATCCACGAGAAGTTCTACGCAGCCGGCAGCGCAATTGCGCAGTACCTTCCCTTTGATGTCTTTTCATATAGGTGGGTGATCGTCGGCGTCATCATTGCGATCGTCGTCGCCCTCGCGCTGTTGCCCTTCGTGCTCTCACTGCCCCGGCCCGTCACCATCGGCGTCATCGCCGGCGGCGCGGTGTTCCTTGCGGGCGCCATCGGCCTCGAAACTGTGGGCGGCCATCTCGAGGACGTCTACGGAGATAGGTCTTGGCAGCTGCACGCCATCATGCACGTTGAGGAATTCTTCGAATACATGGGCGTGGCCATCGCCATTTACGCGCTCTCGGGCATGATCCGCCTGGTCCGTCGCAACGGGTCTCGTTCGCTTGTCTTCACCGGATACCGCGACGACGTCGAGCGCGCGAACTTGGCTGCGGGCGCCGAGCGCCTGCATCTGGATGGCACCACACAAGAAAATGCATCTCCATCTATTGATGAAGATGCATCTACGCCGAACGAATCGCCGAGGGTTTAGCCCTGCTGGCGCTTGCGCCACTCTTCCATTTGCTGTTCCATGAACGACGCGCGCGATTGGCGCTGCGGGCGAGCAGCTCCGGCGGGAGCCTCCACCCGCGTCATGCCTGCCGATAGGTACCACAGGCCACCGAACACAACGAGGAATCCAAGAACGCCCAGCGGAATGATCTCGATGGCAACCGCACCGAGGACGATGAGCAGTCCAACGACTGCCACGATCAGGCCAACAACAAGGTGCTTCGGGGAGACGGCCGCCTGCTTGGCAGAATTCTCCTTTGACGCGAGCGACTCAGCCAGCTTCGGATCATCGTCAGCAAGCTGCGCCTCAAGCTGCTCGAGCATCTTGCGCTCGTAATCAGAAAGAGCCATGTTTATCTCCCAGGGTTGGTCGGTTTAATCAGGATACAGTAAGTTTCAATCGGTCTAAAGCCAGCGTTCACGCCTTTGACGAAATACCTATTGCAGTGAGCGCGGATCGTTGAAACCGCCGATAAGCGATCCCGGTTTGAGACTCGTTCCCCCGAATTTTTGGCGAACGGAATCCATTGCGGCCTCCGCTTTGCCGCGCCGGCCGTCGTCGTCGATCGAGAGCTGAATCCCGTCGTCGGGGTGTGCCAGGTTCTCCGCCTTGACCCCGAGGAGGCGAATCCCGCCGGGCGGAATCTCGACGCCACTGAGCAGCCTGCGCGCGGCCTCGTACACGTCGTGGGCGAGGTCGGTGGGACCGCCGAGGGTGACCGAGCGTGAGATCGTGGAGAAGTTTGCGAAGGAGCGGACCTTGATTCCGATCGTCCACGAGACGAAGGAATGGCGCCGGAGCCTGCGCGCCACGTCGTCGGACAGGTGAAGGAGCATGCGCTCCGCTTCCTCGCGCGTGGTAATGGGATCGAAGAACGTCTGCTCCCTGCTGATCGACTTTTCCACGGTGTGCGGGGTGACGCGGCGCGGATCGTGGCCCATCGCGAGCGCGTACAACTGCGTACCCGATGCCTCGCCGAGCATCCGGCGCAGGTGACGCTCCCCCAGCGCGGCGAGATCGCCGATCGTTTGGATGCCCTTACGCTCAAGTTTCTCGCGCGAGACCGGGCCAACGCCCCACAACGCTCCGACGGGTAGCGAATGCAGGAACGGCAGCGTTTGATCGTGCGGGATAAGGAGGAGCCCGTCGGGTTTGGCGTGGGCGGAGGCGATTTTAGCGACGTGCTTGGTGGAGGCGATGCCGATGGATGCTGGCACGTGCTCCTTCTCGCGGATCTCCTTGCGGATGTGCCGCGCGATTTCCACCGGGGTGCCGAAGATTTTGCGGGCGCCGGTCACGTCGAGGAAGGCCTCGTCAACCGAGATGGGTTCGACGAGCGGCGTGACGCCCTCGAGGATCGTCATGATCCTCTTCGAGACTTTCCCGTACACGCCATGGCTCGTGGGCAAAATAATCAGATGCGGACACAGGCGCTTGGCTTGATTGACCGGCATCGCCGAATTCACGCCATATCTGCGTGCTTCGTACGACGCCGCGGCAATCACTCCCCGCTCTTGACCCCCGACGGCGACGGGCTTGCCCCGCAGGTCCGGGCGCTTGAGCAGTTCGACAGATACGAAGAAAGCATCCATGTCGACGTGCAAAATGTTGGTCTGCGAATCGTCGCTTCCCCAATTCTTCCGCGCGTCTTGGCTTCGTGGGCCTCTCGACATGGCTCCTCCCTTCACCAACCAGCTTACTGGCTACCTCCGACACATCGGCGCCCGTAGCTCATGCGTCGCACAGATTGCCGTGCTATCGGAATTGCCGTACGAGCTGGAGTGCCGAGCTAGCAGGATTGCCGTACTAACAGGATTAGCGGGCCACGCAGGTTCACGGGATAGACTGATCGCATGCCTCGTCAGAAAAATGATGCTTCTCTTTCTGTCCGAACGTCGATGTCCTCGATCGATCTTGACCGAACCGGCGATCTTCTCACGATCTATGTTGACGGCGTCGAATCATCCGCCGTAGACCTCGCCGATCCGTCGTATCTCGAATTCGAGTACATGCAGCACATCCAGATCGCAACCAACGCGATGTTCCCAGCCGGGCAGCCACTTCGCGCGCTACACCTGGGAGCCGCCGGCTGCGCCCTCGCGCGAACCCTCGAGGCGAGCCGCCCGAACTCGCGCCAGCTTGCCATTGAGATCGACGCCGAAATGGCGGCCCTCGTACGCGAGTGGATTGATCTGCCATCCGCCCCGCGCCTGCGCATCCGCGCTGAAGACGCCCGCGTCACGCTCGACACCAACAAGGGCTCATGGCACCTCATCGTGCGTGACGCCTTCGCGGCGGGCCGGATCCCCCATCACCTCGCCACGGTTGAGGCTCACGCCAAAGCGGCGAGCCTGCTGACCAGCGACGGGCTGTACTGCCTCAACGTCGCGGGCGAAGCGGGCTTGGCACCCGTCTATCGCGAGGTGCGCGCTCTGGGGGAGTCATTCGAGCACATTGCGGCGATTTCCGATCCGGCCATCGTCAAGGGCAGGCGATTCGGCAACGTTATTTTGCTGGCCGCTCATCGGCCCCTACCGCTCGAGGAGATCTCGCGCCACGTTCGGCGCTTGCCGCTCCCGACCATCGTCGTCGGTCAGGCTCGACTTGAAGAAGCCGCGATCGGCGCGCGACTTATCTACGACCGCGACATCGGCTGGTCACCCGCCGAGCACGACGGCGATCGGCCCGCCTAGCTAGGAGCGGGAATCTCGCTCGTCGGACTGGGCTCGCTGGCTGTCCGCCTCGGTCTGTTTGCGTTCCGTCTGCTTGCGGTCCGCCTGCTTGCGGGCAGCTTTTTGCTCTTTCGCCTCTGTCTTCAGGGCTTTGGCTTCCGCCCTGAGGGCCTTCGCTTCCGCCTTACGCGTCTCGAATTTCGCCTGATATCGCGCAATCACGTCACGCAGCGGCGGCACGTGAATCCCGCGTTCGGCGTCGCGCCTACGCGTCTTGCTTCGAAACACCTCGAGCATGATCATGCCCAGCGTCCATGCGAATAGCTGGGTGCTCATCGCCAGTTTGAAGTCGCCCGCCTCGAGCGGCGCGCCTTGCGAGCTCCAGTCGAGGACGACGCCGATCAGCCAGGCCGTGATGAGTCCGGCGATGAATCCGCCCATGTTGACCAGCCCGTTGGCGGTGCCAAGCCGGCGCGCAGGGATCGACGTTCGCGCGTAGTCGAAACCGATACTGGAGGCCGGCCCGGATGCAGCGAGCACCACGAGGAGCACGATGGTCAGCCACAGCGGCGAGGGCGCCGGGAGCAGGAGAACGATCGCCCACGTGAGCGCAAGGGTGATGGCCGTTCCGTTGACGATCCAGATGCGCCGCATCGAATGCCGGGCCGTCAGTTCGCCGACGATCGGGCCGAACACGATGCCCGCGCCCGTCACGACGAGCAGGATGCCAGACGCTGCCGCCTGCCCCATCCCCTGATGGATCTGGAGGAAGGGCACGCCCCACAGGAGGAGGAAGACGGTCTGCGGGAAGTTTCCTAACCAGTGGGTCCAAAAGCCGAGCCACGATGCGGGCTCGCGAAGAGTTTGACCGACCGTCATGTCGTCCGCGTCTGAGACGGTGGAGGTCAACTGGCGAGCCAAATCCTCATCGTCTTCCTCGATGTGTGTGATCGTCCATTTCCGCGGAGTATCGCGGATGAACGCGAACGCGAGCGCCGCGATCACGAAGCCCATGATGGCCAAACCACCGAAAGCGGGAGCCCACCCGACGTTCGCCAGCATGAATGCGAACGGCACGGAGGAAATGAACTGACCCATGCCGCCCACGATGCCCGTGAGCTGAGTGAATAACGGTGCGCGCCGGGGCGAGAACCACGATGGCACGAGGCGAATCACAGAGGTAAACGCCGTGGCGTCGCCCAGCCCCACCATGAATCTGGCGGCGAGGGCAAGGCCCACGGTGTCGGACATTGCCATGCCGATCTGGCCCACGGCGAGGACGAGCGCGCCGCTGCCCAGCAGTATTCGCGGACCGTACTTGTCGAGTAGCAGGCCGACTGGGATTTGCGCGGCCGCATACACGCCGACCTGCACGACGGTAAAGAGGGATAGCGTCGTCGCATTGATCTCGAAGTGATCAATAGCCGTTAGTCCGGCGACGCCGAAGGACGTTCGCCCGGCGACTGCCACGGCATACACCGCGACGGCCATCAGCCAAACGAAAACTGCCACTTTGTGGCGGCTCATTATTCCTCGGTTTCTTCTGTGGTTTCTGCTTCTGTGGTGTCAGAGTCAGATTCGGGTGGTTGTTCGGCGGGCGGAGTATCGCCCTCACGCATCACCCTACGTCCGTTGCGCAGGTCTTGGCCTATGCGTCTCAGATCGTCCGAGTAGTGCGGATCCTGCTTGTGCTTGTGAACCCGGTCGAGCGGAGAGGAGTCGTGGCTGGCGAGGAATTGCTCCACGGCGTCGCCGATTTCGTCCGACGACGGGATGCGCGGCACCGTTTCCTCGTTCGTGACGAAGCCGAGCTCCGATTCGTCGTAGTCCTGCTCGAGTTTCTTGACGAGGGAGTGGAAGTCCGAGCCGTCGGCGCGCAGTTCGGCGATCGCCTTTTGCTGGTTGTCCTCAAGCTGTTCGAGGTCGCCAAGCGGGAAGGTCGGGCCGCCGCGAGCGGCGAGCATCTTGATAGCCGCGAGCGCACCCGCGAAGAACGGGCTCTCCCCGCGCACCAGATAGAACGGCACGCGCACGCGAATATTCAACACCGGGATCGCTTCCTCGGCTGCCCGGTACTCGAACACGTCCGACAGTTCGGCCAGGTGCTCGGCAAAGCCTTCGACCACGGGATGCTCGTCGGCCGTCAGCGTGGAGCGGATGAGCATATCAACGGGACGGGTGTGCGGGACGGGCGCTGGCATCGCTGCGAAGGAGTACACCTGCTCAACCTCGAAGCGGTTGATGATGTGAATGATCGTGTCGGCGATCTCGCTCCAGCGAAAATCGGGCTCTTGGCCGGTCAGGTACAGGAAGTTTTCACCCTGGACGTCCGTGACGAGCGAGAGGCGCACCTCCGGCATCGTCACACCCACGATGCGGCCATCTGCGTAGCTCACGATCGGGCGCTGGGCGCGGTAATCAAAGATCGCGTCCGAATCGAAGGTGCCGATCAGTTCGTGGTCGAGCGTCTGGATGGTGGCGTTAATTGCCATCGCCGTATCCCCTGCGTCAATGAGCGGGTCGACGAGATTGATCACAAGCGTTCGCACGCGCAAACCGCTTGCAACCGAATCAAGGGTGAAAATCTCAGTCAATACAATTGCCTCCGTTTCCTACATTGTCACAACGCCCCGAACTTGGCTAACTATTCCGCGCGTTAACCGGCTCACCCGCAAAACGTGTGTCGTGCCACGAGGTGTGCATCTGGGCGCTCGATCGGGAATAATTGAATGCCATATTCAACCCTTGGGAGCATGCGTGCACGAGAACCGATCCGCGATCGAGCGGGCAATCGACGAAGAGCAGTCCTTCGTCGACGTAGCCTACCGAGCCCTCGATAGGCAACGCGATTACTACACCGAGCAACTTGCGCGCGTACGTGCACAGGGCGGCGCTGGAACACCGGGCGCCGTCTCGGAGCGCGATTCATTCGCCACTCACTACGAAGACAACCTCATTCGCCTGCGCAACGTCGAAAACCGCCTGGTCATGGGCCGGATCGACCACGAGAGCGGGCAGATCACGCACATTGGGCGTATGACGCTTCGCGACGACGATCAGACGATTTTGCTGACGGATTGGCGTGCGCCGCAGTCGGAGCCGTTCTATCAGGCGACGGCGGCCCAGCCCGGCGACATCGTGCGCCGGCGCCACATTCAGACCCGATTCCGCGACGTCACCGGGGTCGAGGACGAGCTCCTGTCCCAAGCCGTCGATTCCTCCGACCTCAACCTCACGGGCGAGGGCGCGTTGATGGCCGCGATGAGCGAGGCCCGCGACGGCAAGATGGGCGACATCGTCGCCACCATTCAGGCCGAACAGGATCGCATTATCCGCGCAGACGCGGGCGGAATTCTCGTGGTGCAGGGCGGGCCGGGTACCGGCAAGACGGCCGTGGCTCTCCACCGGGCCGCCTATCTTCTATACACCCACCGCGAGCGCCTCTCGCGCTCCGGCGTGCTCATCATCGGCCCCTCCCCCGTCTTCTTGCGCTACATCGACCAGGTTCTGCCCTCGCTCGGCGAATCCGACGTCGTCTCTACGACGATCGAGGACCTGGTGCCGGGTGTGAGCGTGACGGCGGCGGAAGCGCCCGAGGTCGCGGCGATTAAGGGCCGCGAGATCTGGGCCGAGTTCGCTAAGCGCGCCGTGCGCCGGATCGTTCAAAAGCCTCTCGAGCAGCCCGTCTCATTCAAGATCAACGGCAAGACCGTTCGGCTCACTCCCGAGATGGTTGAGGATGCTCAGCGCCGGGCGCGGCGTTCGGGTAAGCCCCACAACCAGGCGCGCGATGTGTACGCACGCCGCCTCGTCCTGACGCTGGCCGAACAGCTCGCGCAGGCCTTCGAGACAAGCGTGGAGGACTCCGACTGGCTGATCTCGGATGTCGCAGGATCGATCGATGCCCGCCGCGAGATCAACCTGCACTGGTTGCCCACTTCCGCCAGTACGCTTCTCGAGCGCATCTATCACTGGCCTGAGCTGCTCGAGCTCATCGCGCCCGAGTTGCCCGCACACGAGCGCGCACTGCTTCGCCGCGAGCGCGGCTCGGGGCTGACGGCCGCGGACATCCCCATCGTCGACGAGCTGGCCGAGTATCTCGGCGAGTTCGCCTCCGACGCGCAGCGCCATCAGCGCGCCGCGCAGGAATCCGAGGAGCGTCAGCTCTCCGAGTACGTCACTCAGACCATGGACGCCATGGGTCTGGGCGGCGGCATCGTCAATACCGACATGATGACCGAGCGGGTCGCCCAGTCCCATTCCGGGGATACGCTCGCCGAGCGCGCCGCAGCCGATCGCTCGTGGACGTACGGGCACGTCGTCGTCGACGAAGCTCAAGAACTGTCTCCCATGCAGTGGCGGATGATTTCCAGACGCAACCCCGCAAAGTCCATGACGATTGTGGGCGACCTCGATCAGCGGCCGGCGGGGGCACCAGATGGCGGCTGGGATGAGGCGCTCGGTGCGCTCTCGGACTTCCATCGCGTCGAGGAACTCACGATCTCCTACCGCACCCCGGCCACGGCGCTCGAGCGTGCGCGCGACGTCATGGAGGCCGCCGGATACGACGTTGGCCGCACGCTCCCGGCGCGAGACCTCGAGAACTCCTATACCGTCACTCAGGGAGGGACCGACGAGCTCATCTCGCTGGTTACCGCCGCCGCCCGAGAGCTCGACGATGACTTCGGCCATGGCCGCGGATCCATCGCCGTCATCACCCCTAAATCGCTCCACGAAACTGTTGGTCAGACGCTTTCCGAGGCCGGCGATCTCAGTGACTGGACGCTCGATCGCACTGGATCTGAGATTTCGGCGAGAATACATGTGTTGACTGCGGGAATGTCAAAGGGCTTGGAGTACGACGTCGTCGTGCTCGTCGAACCCGGCGAGATTCTGGCAGACGGGCCTGGCGATCTTTACGTGGCCATGACACGGCCGACCCGCCGCTTGGACGTCGTCTATCGCAGCCAACTACCACGGGGTTTATAGAAAGAGTGATGACGTGACCCGAATCCTTCTCCTGGAAAATCCACACGAGGTTGCAGACGAGATTTTCGCGCGATACGGCGTTGAGGTCGTTCGCATTCCGGGCTCTCTCGGGACGCAGGAGCTGATCGAGGCTCTCCAAGGATTCGACATGCTGGGCATCAGGTCGAAGACCAACGTGACCCGCGAGGTCATCGAGGCCTGCCCGCAGCTGGCCGCCATCGGCGCCTACTGCATCGGCACCAACCAGATCGATCTCGAGGCCGCCTCCGATCACGGCATCGCCGTTTTCAACGCGCCCTATTCCAACACCCGCTCAGTGGTCGAGCTTGCGATCGGCGAGCTGATTTCGCTCGTTCGTCAGATCCCGGCCAAGAACGTGGCCCTTCACAAGGGCATCTGGGAAAAGACCTCCGCAGGCTCGCACGAGGTGCGCGGCAAGACGCTCGGAATCATCGGCTACGGCTCGATCGGATCCCAGCTGTCCGTCGTCGCTGAAGCCCTCGGTATGAAGGTCATCTTCCACGACATCGCAGAGCGACTCGCGCTCGGCAACGCCACGCCCGTCACCCTCGACGAGCTCCTGACCACCGCCGACGTGGTCAGCCTCCACATTGACGGGCGCGGCGAGAACACGGGGTACTTCGACACGGAGAAGTTCGCCAAGCTCAAGGACGGCGTGATCGTGCTCAATCTCGCGCGCGGGCACGTCATGGATCTCGACGCGCTGCGCGAGGCGGTCACGTCCGGCAAGGTTGCCGGCGCGGCTGTCGACGTCTTCCCCACCGAGCCGCTGGCAAACGGCGATCCGTTCGCGTCCACGCTCATCGGCCTCGACAACGTCATCCTCACGCCCCACATCGGCGGCTCCACGCTCGAGGCGCAGGAATCGATCGGCCAGTTTGTTGCGATGAAGATGATGAACTACTGGCGCAAGGGCTCCACGGACATGTCCGTCAACATCCCCAACATCGCCACCTCCCCGACAGCCGAGTCCCTCCACCGCGTCGTGTGGTTCCACTGGAATACCCCGGGCGCTCTTGCCGACGTCAACAACCTGTTCGCGGAACGCCACGTCAACGTCACGTTCCAGTCGCTCGCCACCCGCGGCGAGTACGGCTACATGGTCACGGACACCGCAACCGGCATCCCCGAGGAGATTCTCGATCAGCTCGAACATGCCGAGGCGCACATCCGCCTGAGGTTGCTCACGCGCGAGTAACGGATAAAGCGAATTTTCCATTTCACCAGCGGCATCAGTTACGGTAACGTAACATTAGAAAAACATCGTTGAAAGGGACATTGATGAACCATATGGACCAAGCTCGCGCCCACTACTCCGAGGGAGTTCCGACGGAGATTGATCCAGTCACGACGACGATCGATCACCTTCTCTTTTCGGCAGCACAGGATCATCCGGAGAGGATCGCCGTCGATTTTCTCGGGCGCGAATACAGCTACGCCGAAATTCTTGACGAGGTTCGCCGGGCTGCGCAGGTCCTGAAGATGGTCGGCGTTCGCCGCGGCGATGTTATTTCGCTGATCATGCCCAACTGTCCCCAGCACTACGTGGCGTTCTACGCCGCCATGTCGCTTGGCGTCACCGTGGCTGAGCACAACCCGCTCGCCCCGCCGTCGCAGATTGACGACCAGATCAAGCTCGTCGAGTCCAAGGTCGTCATCGGCTGGGAACAGACACTCGAGAAGCTCATCGTGGACGGCGATTTCAAGGGCCGTACCTACCTCGCCGTCAACCTGACGAAGGCGCTTCCAACCAAGTCCCAGCTGCTGTTGAAGTTGCCGGTGAAGGCCGCGCGTCAGCAGCGCGACAAGCTGCGCGGCAAGGTCCCGGCCGGCGTGCACTCGTGGGATAACCAGGTTAAGCACAACGCGCCGCTCGACCTCGATCGTGAGCAGAGCCCCGAGACTGACGGCCCGGCCGTTCTCCTCATGACGGGTGGCACCACCGGCACACCGAAGGCCGTCCAGCTGACGCATCGCAACCTGCTGTCCAACACGAAGCAGACCGAGCTCTGGCTCGATGGATACGAGCGCGGCAAGGAGACAGTCGGTGGCGTGCTGCCGTTCTTCCACGCCTTCGGCCTGCAGCTCTCGCTGCTCGTGAGCGTCAACATGGCGGCCACGCAGGTGATGACCCCGACGTTCGACGTGGACATCCTGTTCGCTGGCCACAATCGCCACCCGATTACCTTCTTCGGTGGCGTGCCTCCGATGTTCAAGAAGATCCTCGACGCCGTGGACGAGGGCAAGAGCGCCGACCTGTCGACGATTCGCTACTCGGTGTGTGGCGCGATGCCTCTTGATAGCGCGCTCGCAGCCCGCTGGGAAGAAAAGTCAGGTCTGATCATCGAGGGCTACGGCATGACCGAGGCCTCGCCTGTGATTGGCGGATCGCCCGCGAGCGAACGACGCCGTCCGTCCACTTTGGGAGTGCCCTTCCCCTCCACCGAGGTCAAGATTGTGGATCAGGACGATCCGACGAAGGAGCTTGGCGAGGGCGAAGTTGGCGAGCTGTGTGCTCGAGGCCCGCAGGTCTTCTCCGGCTACTACAAGAACCCGGAGGAAACCGCGATCGCGCTGCGCGATGGCTGGCTCCACACGGGCGATCTTGCTCGGTGGGATGACGGCTTCCTCGTCATGGCCGACCGCCGCAAGGAAATGATCATCAACTCCGGATTTAACGTCTACCCCTCCGAGGTGGAATCGGCCGTGCGTGACATGCCGGGCGTCGTGGACGTCGCGGTTGTCGGTATGCCCACCGATTCCTTCTCCGAAGCCGTGGTGGCTGCCCTCGTTCTCGAACCGGGTGCGAGCGTGGACCTCGACGCCGTGCGCAAGTGGACGGAAGACAAGCTCTCGCACTACGCGATGCCGAAGTCGATCGCCATTTTCGATGATCTTCCCCGCTCGCAGCTGGGTAAGGTCATGCGCCGCAACGTCAAGGAGCGCCTGGAGAACTTCGAGCTCGTCTCTGGCCAGTGGCGTGAGCGCGCAAGCGCCGCCTCGCATCGCACGGCCGATCGCCTTGACGGCTACGTCAACGCCATGAAGGAACGGGCTGCGACCGCCAAGTCGAGCCTGTCCGGCCTGAGCGCACAGTCCGCTCCGATCGCCGACGAGGATGTTCCCGCCGGTCCCGAGGATCCCGATACCACCCAGACCGACGGGGGCAAGGCATGAGCACCCGGCTCCGCGTGGTAACGGCGCGAGAAGCGGGTAAGAACCCCTAGAAGCGGTTATAGAAAAGGAGCTCCGGAATCGGAGCTCCTTTTCTATAGCATGCCTTTCGCCGTCATGGCGGATGGTTAGTCGTCCTCACCCGCGGCTTGTGCGCGGGAGGATCTCAGCTCATCAATGGCCTGATCGAAGTCATCGAGGGTCTCGAAGTTCGAGTACACGGATGCGAATCGTAGGTACGCGACGGTGTCGAGTTCGCGAAGTGGATCGAGGATGGCCAAACCGACGTCTTGGGAGTCGATCTGCGCGGTGCCCGAGGCGCGGATTGTTTCTTCCACCTTCTGGGCGAGCACGGCGAGCTGGTCGTGAGTGACCGGGCGCCCCTGGCATGCGCGGCCAACGCCGGAGATGATCTTTTCTCGCGAAAAGGGTTCCGTGGTGCCCGATCGTTTGACCACCATGAGCGTGGCCGTTTCTTGGGTGGAAAATCGGCGCTCACAGGAAGGACATTCACGGCGACGGCGGATCACCTGACCGTCGTCGCTGGTCCGGGTGTCGACGACTCGGGAATCCTCGTGGTGGCAAAAGGGGCAGAACATGTTCATTAAGCTACAGCCCCGAATAGTCATAATTCAAACGCCACCTCCGCGCGGGAGGCGCGGGCTTTAGTAGGCGGGCAGGATCAGTTCGGTGCCTGCGACGATTGAGTAACCCGAGAGCCCGTTGAGCTCCGCAATATCCTGGACCACCTGGGCCGTAGGAACATCGACTCCCATCGCCGCGGCGATCGACCACAGTGTGTCGCCAGATACGACCGTGATCGCATCCCCCGCCTGCAGGCCAAGGCCCATTGCGGTGAACACGAGAACACCAAGGGCAAAAGCCATGACCATACCCGCGATCGTCAACATGACCATCGCTGCGTTATTGAGGCTGAACCCGCGCTGTAGCTGGCGCTGTGCCTGACGCTCGTGCGCGCGACGCGCCGGGGTGTCGACCGTGCGCTTTCGCTCGCTGCGCAGCGCAGGTGCGACCGGCGCGGTCGACCAGCGAACGGCGAGTGCCGTGCCGTCCACAGACGGCTGAGGCAGGACAGCGTAGAGCCCCGCCTTGCGAGAGCTAGGACGATCAGGGCGCACTGCCGGGCCCATGGGTCGCGGGGCAGAGCTTGGCACCGCGCGTAGGCGGGCAACGGCCCGTGAGTCGCGTTCGTCAATACGAAGTGCGGTCATGATTCCTCCTCGAACAATTGTTCGTCGAACATCTGTTTGAATACTATCCGAACACATCCGCGAAGTCCAGAACCTTTGTTCGACACGCTTTAGAACACATGTTTGAACAACTGCGGTATGCCCGATAGGCTTGCACTAAGTAAAACGCGAGGCTCCGACAAATTTCTTTGCCGGTCAGGAGGACCCATGGCCAACGTGAACGTTTCCGATCGCCAGCGCTCTATCCTGCGCGCCATTTGCTCTGAGATTTCCGCAAACGGATACCCGCCCACAGTCCGCGAGATTGGCGAGAAGGTTGGGCTCAAGTCCTCCTCCTCGGTGAAGTACCAGCTCGATCTCCTTGAAGCTGCCGAGTGCATCGTGCGCGATCCGCGCCGCCCCCGCACCCTCGAGGTCACCGACCTCGGGCGCGAGATTGCCGGCGTGTCTGCCGAACCAACGCAGCGTGAGATACCGTCGTCGTCGACAATCCGAGCGCTGGGCAACGCCGCGCCTGAAACCTATCGCGCGCAGGACATCGAGGTTCAGGTCACCGCGCCCGTCAACGTGCCCGCCGTCGGCCGGATCGCCGCCGGTGGTCCGATTCTTGCCGAGCAGGTTATTGACGACGTCTTCCCGCTCCCCCGCCAGCTCACCGGCACGGGCGATCTCTTCATGCTCGAAGTATCGGGCGATTCGATGATTGATGCCGCGATTTGCGACGGCGATTGGGTCGTTGTGCGTCGCCAGCCGGTTGCCGAAAATGGCGAGATTGTTGCGGCGATGATTGACGGGGAGGCCACGGTCAAGACCTTCCAGAAGAAGGACGGCCACATCTGGCTCCTTCCCCGAAACTCGAATTACGCGCCGATTCCGGGCAACGAGGCCGAGATTCTCGGCAAGGTCGTCACCGTCCTCCGAGCGCTCTAGCGCGCTCCGGAACGGCCGGCACGCTCACTCGCTTTTTGGCGCCAGGCGCGCGAGCGCGCCCAGGACGATATCGCGATCCGTCGTCGGCCACATTTTCGGCAGCGATGCCATGAGGAACCCGCCATAGCGCCTCGTTTGAAGGCGCGAATCCAAGATGGCCACCACGCCGCGGTCGGTTGTGCGGCGAAGTAGCCTGCCCGCTCCCTGCGCGAGCAGCAGGGCTGCCTGCGTGGCAGAGACCGACATGAAGGGATTCCTCCCGGCCCGCGTGGCGGCCTCGTTTCGAGCCTGGATCAGCGGGTCATCCGGGCGCGGGAAGGGGATGCGGTCGATGATGACGAGCCGGCACGTCTCGCCCGGCACGTCCACGCCCTGCCAGAGCGAGATCGTTCCAAACAGCGACGCGGCGGGATCCTCCGCGAACTTCTCGAGCAGGGTCGGGATCTGATCCTCGCCTTGCACGAACACCGCCAGATCGAGCTGGTCGCGGACGTACTCGGCAGCTCGTTCGGCGCCAAGACGCGAGGTGAACAAGCACAGCGCGCCGCCGTGGCTTGCACGGATAAGATCGACGATCTCGGAAAGGTGCTCCTGCCCGTAACCCTCGCGCCCGGGCGGATTCAGATGCTGGGCAACGTACAAGATTCCCTGCTTGTCGGGCTCGAACGGAGTTCCCACATCGAGTCCCGTCCACTCCCCTTGACTCGGATATGTGAAACCCACGCGGTTGGCCACCGCATCGAAACTTCCGCCCACCTGGAGGGTTGCCGACGTCAGCACGACTGGCGTGTTTTCAAACAGATTGTCGGCAATTGATGCGGAGACGTCGAGCGGCGCCAAATACAGCGTGAAGTGATCATTGAACTCGCTCGTCCAGGCCACGCGGGTGCCGGTCTGGATTGAGTCGCCAAGGAGATCGGTGCACAGGGCCGCGACCTCCATGAGCCGCACCCGCAGCACCTGCTTTGTTGCGTTCTGTTCCTCGTTGCCACCAGACAAGGAAGAAACGGCCTCGCCCGCCGCTTGAATCTTGCCGAGGATACGCGCGACGACGTCGTTGAGGCCATCGCTGAGCGCCAAGATGCGCCCCTCGCCGGTCTCCCCCAGCGCGTCGGACAGGTCCTCGGATAGATCGGGCAGCCCCTCGTCGTCGAGGCCGGCTTGGCGAAGCATCCGCGCCAGCGAGCGTAAGTCGTAGCCCGCAATCGAGCGGGTGAGCTGGGACGTCACCCGGTCCACGAGATCGTGCGCCTCGTCGACAACGTAGGCGTGGGACTCGGGTAGCACGGGCGTGCCAGCCGCCTGAATGCCAAGCAGCGCGTGGTTCGTGACCACGATATCGGCGTCGTCGGCCTTCGCCCGCGCCCGAAGGGGGAAGCACTCGTGGCGAAGCGGGCACGATTCGCCGATGCACTCGCGCTTTTGGATCGAAATCTGTTGCCACGCCCGGTCTGACACGCCGGGAACCAAATCGTCGCGGTCTCCGGTGTCGGAGTTCAAGGCCCATTCGCGAGCGCGGACGACGTCCTCACCCGTTGCCGTGGCGCCCATTTCGCCTTCAGCCCGCGAGAGCAGCGCGTCCTCTTCCGGGTATCCGCCGTCCACCTTGCGCAGGCACGCGTAATTGCTCCAGCCTTTGAGGAGCGCGACGTCGACGTGCACGTCATAGACGTCCTTGATCGCCTGCGCCACGGCGGGCGCGTCCTGCTGCATGATCTGGCGTTGCAGGGCCAAGGTCGCGGTGGAGATGGTTGCCCGCTGATCGGATTGCGCCGCCCACACCATCACCGGCACGAGGTAGCCGAATGACTTTCCGGTGCCCGTCCCGGCCTCGACCATGAGGTGACCCTCGTCGGTCAGCGCCTCGTAGACGGCGTCGACCATGTGCTCTTGCCCCTCGCGGCGCGCTCCTCCGATGGTGTCGACGACCTTGGTCAGGACCTCGCGCGCGTCGAGCTCCTGATCACTCACCGCGGGTGTCCTCCAAAATGCCAGCTTCCACGAGAACGCCCTCGATCTCCGGAGTCACCCGCGCATGCAGGCGCGTGCCCTCGGCCTCGTGGTCCTGCGAGAGGATCTCGCCTTCGTTGTGGATGCGGTTGACGATGTCGCCGCGTTCGTAGGGAATGACGAGGTCGATTTCGACGGCGGGCCGAGGCAGAAGATCTTCGATGCGCTCCATCAGCTCGGCGATCCCCTCCCCCGAGACGGCACTGACGAGCACAGAGTTCGGGTACTGGCTGCGCAGCGTCGCCACCGTGACGGGATCGGCAATGTCGGCCTTCGACAGGACGATGAGCTCGGGAATACTCTCCGTGCCCTCGACACCGGCGAGCACGTCATGAACAGCGTTGATCTGGCCGACCGGATCGTCGTGAGCAGCATCGACGACGTGAAGCAGAACGTCGGCGTCGCCAGCCTCCTCGAGCGTGGACCGGAAGGCTTCCACGAGCTGCGTGGGCAAATTGCGCACGAATCCGACCGTGTCGGTGAGCGTGTACTCGCGGCCGTCGTCGGTCTCGGCGCGGCGAACCGTGGGGTCAAGCGTCGCAAACAGCGCGTTTTCCACAAGCACGCCGGCGTCCGTCAGCACGTTCATCAGCGATGACTTTCCCGCGTTCGTATATCCGACGACGACGACGCTCGGCACCTGCCGGCGCTGCCGGTTGTGCCGGCGCGTGTCACGCGAGCTCTCCATGCCCTTGATGTCCCGGCGCAGCCTCGACATGCGCTGGCGAATGCGGCGGCGGTCGAGTTCGATCTTCGCTTCACCAGGGCCACGCGAACCAATACCCGCACCGCCGGCCACTCGGCCACCGGCCTGACGAGACATCGACTCACCCCAGCCACGCAGACGCGGCAGGAGGTATTCAAGCTGAGCGAGTTCGACCTGAGCCTTACCCTCTTTGGACTTCGCGTGCTGGGCGAAGATGTCCAAGATGAGCGCCGTGCGGTCAATGACCTTTGCGTCCACGATGTCCTCGAGTGCGCGGCGCTGCGAGGGCGCGAGCTCGGAATCGACGATCACGGTATCCGCGCCGGTCGAGGCGACGATCTCTGCGAGCTCGGAGGCCTTACCCGAGCCAAGGTACGTGGCCGGGTCCGGGATTTGGCGGCGCTGGAGCACTCCATCGAGCACCTGCGAGCCCGCCGTCTCGGCAAGCGCAGCAAGCTCACGCAACGATTCCTCGCCAGCGCGCATGTCGCCGTCGGTCACGAGACCTGCAAGAACGACTCGCTCAAGTCGCAGCTGGCGGTACTCAACCTCGGTGATGTCAGAGCGTTCGGTCGACAGCCCGGCAACTCGCCGCAGCGATGACCGCTCCTCGCGCTCGAGGGAATCTCCCGCCCAGTGGCCGTCGTACGCCGGATCTGCCTGCAGCGCCGTTGCCTTGCGGGAGTGAACTTCGAATTCTTGTGGCTCGTTAATAGGTTGTCTCCTCATGTTTCTTCTATTGTCCCAGAGTGGCCGCTAAAAATCGGTAACGCGCCCCACTGCGCGGTACGCTAATGGCGTGAGCGACCACTACTTTTCTAGCCAGCCAGCCTCCAAGGAGTCTCCCCGGGAGATTCACGTCAGCATCCTTGGGGAAGACTACCGCGTGAAGACCACCTCCGGTATTTTTTCTCCCCATGGCATCGACAAGGGCACGGCGGTTCTCCTTCACAAGGCGCCGCTTCCCGAGCTTGATCCCGGGTCCACGATCGTGGATCTGGGCTGTGGCTGGGGGCCTCTCACGCTCGCGCTTGCATCCCAGTACCCCGATTCGCACGTGACCGGCGTGGATGTCAACGAGCGCACACTGGCTCTCACCACCGAGAACGCCGCGACTGCCGGGCTGGCGAACGTCACCGTCGTCGACGCCACCGAGGAATCTGCCGCCGCTATCACCGACATCGATCTGCTGTGGTCCAATCCCCCGATCCGCATCGGCAAGCAGGCTTTGCATGAGCTGTTGACGACGTGGCTCGGACGGCTGGCACCGACCGGCGTCGCCTATCTCGTGGTCCAGCGCAATCTTGGCTCAGATTCCCTTGCCGGGTGGCTGACCGATCATGGCTTCCCGACGTCGAAACTCGGCTCGCAAAAGGGATTCCGCGTTCTCGAAGTCCGGCGCGCGCACTAACCGGGCGCGCAGCGTGCACCGCGCCTATTTGGCGCCCGCGACGATGTCGGCGATGCGGTCCGCGAGCTGCGGAATCTCATCGCCGTCGCTGACGTCTAGCCAGTGGATTCGCGGATCGCGGCGGAACCACGTGCGCTGTTTCTTCGCGAGGCGGCGCGTTGCGAAAGCAACCGATTCGATTGCGCTATCGACGTCCATCTGGCCATCGATGACGGCGATCGCCTCGGCGTAGCCGGTTGCCTTGCGGGCGGTTTCCCCGTGGCGAAGCCCGACGTCGATGAGAGCCCGGGTCTCCTCGACGAGGCCGTCTGCGAACATGGCGCGAGCCCTCTCGAGAATCGCCTGGTCGAGCAGCTCCTTGTCCCGCCGGAGCGCAAACATGTGGATGCCATCGTAATGGCTCGTGTGCCGCGGAAAGACGGGGGTGTATGACTCGCCGGTCAGGCGAACCACTTCGAGCGCGCGGATTACTCGGCGCGGGTTGGCAAGGTTGATAGTCTGCGCCGAGACGGGATCCTTCTCTCGGAGCTCGATGATGAGCGGGGCGAGCCCGTAATCGGTGTAGATCGTGTCGAGCTCGGCTCGGATCTCGGGGTCAGTGCCGGGGAAATTCAATTCGTCGAGGAGGCCGGACACGTAGAGGCCGGAGCCGCCCACGACCATCGGAATCTTCGCACGACGTCGGACGCCCTCGAGGTCGGCGCGTGCCTCGCGCTGGTAGGCGGCCACCGACGCGCGTTCGGTCACGTCAAGGACGTCGATTTGGTGGTGGACGATTCCCAAGCGCTCGTCGGGCGAGAGCTTCGCAGTCCCGATATCCATCCCGCGGTAGAGCTGCATGGCGTCAGCGGAAACGATTTCGACCCGCTCGGCTCCCCCGAGCCGTTGCGCGACGTCGAGTGACAGCGCGGTCTTACCCGACGCCGTCGGGCCAACGATCGCGACGATGGGGGTCACTGTGGCCGGCCGACCCGGATCGTCGGCACGCCCAGAGCCACTGGCGCCTGGTCATTCGCCTCATCGATGAGTTCCTGCTTGCGAAGCTCGCCGCGTTCCCACGCGTCTCCGGCGCGCGTCCGGCGCACGGAGAATTCGCCACCGGTCAGCGCAGAATCGGCCAGTAGGTGGAATGGCGCGGCATGGGTGACGCGTGCGATCACGCAGTCGCCGGGCCGCGGATGGTCGGCTTCGGGCAGGTCTGCCGGTAACGCGACGTGGACGAGGCGATTGTCCTGAGCGCGCCCCGTGATACGGTGCGTGGCGTCGTCTTTGCGGCCCTCGCCGTCCGAGACGAGGACTTCCACGAGCTCGCCCTCAAGTCTTTGTGACTCTTCGAGCCCGATGCGGTTTTGGAGTTCCACGAGGCGGTTGAGGCGCTCCTTGGCGACCTCTCCAGGAACCTGATCGTCCATATCGGCCGCCGGCGTACCGGGCCGCGGCGAGTAGATGAACGTAAAGGCGGAGGTAAAGCGTGACTTTTCCACGACGTCGAGCGTCTGCTGGAAGTCCTCCTCGGTTTCCCCGGGGAAGCCCACGATGATGTCGGTGGTGATCGCCGCGTTGGGAATCCGCGCGCGGACGCGATCAAGGATCCCGAGGAACTTCTCCGAGCGGTACGAGCGACGCATGGCGCGAAGAATGCGATCGGATCCCGACTGGAGGGGCATGTGCAGCGATGGCATGACGGTGGGCGTCTCGGCCATGGCGTCGATGACGTCGTCGGTGAAGGAGGCCGGGTGCGGCGAGGTGAACCGAATGCGTTCGAGGCCGTCGATCTGGCCGGCGGCGCGCAAAAGCTTGGCGAACGCGCCGCGGTCCACGAAGCTCACCCCGTAGGAATTCACGTTCTGGCCAAGCAGCGTGATCTCGATGGCTCCCTCGGCGACGACGGCTTCGATCTCCGCGAGGATCTCACCGGGGCGCCGGTCGCGTTCCTTGCCACGAAGGTGCGGAACGATGCAGAACGTGCACGTGTTGTTGCAGCCGACTGAGATCGAGACCCACGCGGCGAACGCCGACTCGCGGCGCGTTGGCAACGTGGAAGGAAAGACTTTGAGCGATTCCTCGATCTCGACGGCGGCTTCGTTATTGTGCCGAGCGCGCTCGAGGAGAACGGGCAGGACGTCGAGGTTATGCGTGCCAAGAACGACGTCGACCCACGGCGCCTTCTCGACGATGCCACCGCGCAGTTGCTGAGCCAGGCAACCACCGACGGCGATCTGCATGTTCGGACGTTCGCGCTTAACTGCCGCTAGCTGGCCGAGGTTGCCGAACAGCTTGTTGGAGGCGTTTTCGCGCACCGAGCAGGTGTTAATGACGATCACGTCCGCGCCCTCATCCCCCGCATCGGTTGCCCGCGCAGCCTTTGCGGGAACCTCGGACACGTGAACGTAACCGGCGGCTTCAAGCAGGCCAGCGAGGCGCTCGGAATCGTGCACATTCATCTGGCACCCGAGGGTGCGCACTGCATAAGTCTGTGGCTCAGTCATCTCGGACAGTCTAGTAGGTACGCACGTGCAAGGCTCGCGTCACGCGTGCGATATCGACCGCATTCCACAACGACGGGCGATTCCACGACGACGATGACGGCCTAGTAGTCGGGGTCGGCCTCGTTGAGCGCGGTGTCCATGGCTTGCCGGATCTGACCGGGCGAAAAACCGCGGCGACCGAGCGCTCCGTAGAGCCGGCGCCGCTTCACCTCGGGTTCGACGTCGCGCATCGAGCGCACCTTGCGAACCGCGAAGTCGGTGGCGGCCTCGAGCTCGTCGTCGCTCGTGATCTGATCGAGCGCCTCGTCCGCCTCCGGGCCGCTCACGCCTTTGCGCTGCAGATCCATCCGCAGCGCTCGGCGCGAGGTGGTCTTACCCGTGAATCTCGTGCGCACAAACATCGCGGCAAAGCGCGCGTCGTTGACGAGATCTGCATCGATAAACGCCTGGAGCACATTCTCGGCAATCTCGGGCGGGACGAGATTGCGTTCCATCGCCTCGCGCAGTTGAGCTGTGGATCGCTCCATCATGCCTAACTGGCGATAACACAGGTCCTTGGCGTATACCCGCCACTCATCCTCAGACCTGGCTGCGGCACGCTCCTTCTTGCGCGCGGCGATCTCCGCCGGAGATCGCCGCTTGCGACGCCGCTTGCTGAAGTCCGCCTCTTCGGCGTAGTCGACCATTAAACTTCGACTGGCTCCTCGACCTCAACGTCCTCCTCCGCATGAGCGAATTCGCCGATGCCGAGCGCCTTCATGACCTTGGTTTGGATCTCGTCAGTGACCTCGGGGTTGTCCTTGAGGAACTGGCGCGATTTCTCCTTGCCCTGGCCGAGCTGATCGCCCTCGTAGGTGTACCAGGAGCCGGACTTGCGGACCACGCCCGCGTCCACGGCCATATCGAGAATGCCACCCTCGCGCGAAATGCCCTGGCCATAGAGGATGTCGAACTCAGCCTGCTTGAACGGCGGAGCCATCTTGTTCTTGACGACCTTGACGCGCGTACGGTTACCCACCGGCACGGCGCCTTCCTTCAAGGTCTCAATACGGCGCACGTCCAAGCGCACCGAGGAGTAGAACTTGAGCGCGCGGCCACCCGTGGTGGTCTCGGGGTTTCCGTAGAACACGCCGATCTTCTCGCGCAGCTGGTTAATGAAAATCGCGGTGGTGCCAGAGGCTGAGAGTGCGCCGGTGAGCTTTCGCAGGGCCTGCGACATGAGGCGCGCCTGAAGGCCGACGTGCGAATCGCCCATCTCGCCTTCAATTTCCGCCTTCGGCACGAGCGCGGCCACCGAATCGATGACGATGATGTCGAGTGCGCCCGAGCGGATCAGCATGTCCGCAATCTCGAGGGCCTGCTCACCCGTATCTGGCTGGGACACGATGAGCGCATCCGTGTCGACACCCAGATTTCGCGCGTATTCGGGATCGAGCGCATGCTCGGCGTCAACGAAGGCGGCGATGCCGCCCTGAGCCTGAGCGCTAGCAACAGCGTGGAGTGCCACGGTGGTCTTACCCGACGATTCCGGGCCGTAGACCTCGACCACTCGGCCACGAGGAAGGCCACCGATGCCGAGCGCAATATCAAGTGCGAGGGATCCGGTTGGAATAACCTGAACGCGCTGTTCTGGGGCGTCACCCAGGCGCATAGCCGATCCCTTGCCGAACTGGCGGTCGATCTGGCTCAGTGCTGTCTCGAGCGCCTTTTCGCGCTCGGCTGTCTGCTTCTTCGACATATGTTTCCTTTCGTGGCTGTCTTGCCGGCGGATAGAACAGGTCCTTTTCACGGAGACCGTCCTCTCCGAACGGCTCACGAACAACAATATGCCCGACCTCCGACATATAAATTTCCGCACCCTCCAAGTGTGGAGAGCCTTCGCGAAAACTGTTGCTGTGGACAACCTTAGCCGAACAGACGTTCGAACATCGGGTACACGCGCGCGTGTCCCTCATCACATAGCACGGGACGCATAGCACTGGACACATAACACTGGGCACATAGACCTGGAGCGCATAGCACTGGGGGCGAACCATCAGGTTCGCCCCCAGTGCTCAGTTTTAATTGTTCGAGTTACGTTTCGGGTTCTTCCGGTGAAGGAACTCGTATGACTCTGGCAGATCCATTGCTAGTCGCAATGCGTGCCACACCTTCTGCGGTTCAACGTGAGCCTCAAGTGCTTCTTCGGCGGTTCGCGATCCGAGCTCGGGAATCACGAGATCGTGCGCGAGTGCGCGCCCGTGACCTCCGGGGAATGCTCGATCAACGACGTCCCAGAATTCCGTGTGCCTCATACTCCAGTCGAGGACAGCTCACCGTTCAGCAGTGCCTCAGCGGTGTCCGGGATACGTATGCCCGCAGCGCGTGCAGCCTGTGCCTTGCGGATCATCGGGGGCGTACGACCCTCTGCCAGATCAATGCGATCAGCGACGACGCGAAGGACGTGGCTCATCGGCACGTTCAGTGCTTGGCAGATGGAGTGAAGCAGCTCGGAGGAAGCTTCTTTCTGACCGCGCTCGACCTCGGACAGGTAACCAAGGGAGACGCGGGCGTCTGAAGAGACCTCACGCAGGGTGCGACCCTGACGCTGACGGTAGTCACGCAGGACATCACCAAGTTCGCGTCGGAAAAGTACCGGCTCGGTGCGAACATGGGATTCATTCATCATTGTCATGCTTTAATCTCTCTTCTTCATTCGTAGCGGAATTCGCTATTAGTGCTAACTCCTGCTTTAAGCTAAATATTCCCACACGAATCTGAACGTTTCCTGTAAGAGCTCTCAGAGTTGTCCGTGATTCGTCAAACTTTCACTTACCCAGCGTAATGCTTCGAGAACGGCCTTCTGCCGCACCGTCTCACGGTCCCCATCAAAGTGGAACAGGGCGCCCGTCGTCGTGCCTAAAACGTGCATCCCCATGAAAACCGTGCCGGCCTCGTGTCCGTCCACGGGTTCGGGACCCGCCACGCCCGTCGTCGATATTCCAATATCTGCATTAAAAAGCTCCGCGACGCCACTCGCCATCTGCTTCGCGACCTCCACGTCCACGGGTCCCGTCGCGTCCAGCTGGCCCTGGGAAACGCCAAGGATCGAGGCCTTCGTGTCCGTCGCGTAGGCAACCACTGCCCCGCGCAAACACGCCGACGCGCCCGGCGCAGACACGATCGTCGACGCGAGCAGGCCGCCGGTCAGCGATTCGGCGACGGCAATGGTGCGGCCGTCCCGGGTGAAATCATCAACAAGTTTGCGGGCGTATGCGACGTCGTCAGGCACGGTCGTCTCCCACAGACGGCCCGTCTTCAGCGGATGGCTCGTCGTCAAGGGATCGCGCCTCGCGGATGTACTCCCACGCGGAGGTCAGCGCGAAGAACAGCGCAATGGCGATGAGTGCGTAGAAGAACCACACGATGCCGGTGGCTAGGGCGTCCGGGAGGAATGCGTGCCACGGAATAACCAGGCCGCCAACGCCGAAGACTTGCGCGGTCATCTTGATCTTGCCACCACGCCCGGCGGCCATGACCTTCTTCTTCACCACGACCATGCGCATGATCGTGATACCGAGCTCGCGGACGATGAAGATAATCGTGACCCACCACCACAGCCAGCCGTTGATCGAGGCCATGATCATCGCGGACAGAATAAGGGCCTTGTCGGCAATCGAATCTGCAAGCTTGCCAAAGTCGGTGATGAGCCCGCGGCTACGTGCGAGATGGCCATCGAGCTGATCGGTCATCGCCGCAATGGCGAACACGATCCCCGCCAGCCAGCGCCGCTCCACCGTCGGATCCAGCAACAGCCAGATGAAGACCGGAACGAGCAGGAGTCGCAACACCGTTAGCGCATTGGCGATATTGACAACAGGTACCTGAGATTTTTCTTCCACTGTTCTACTCTAGTTGAAGATGCGAAAATCCGATCCACGCTGGAGGCACCAATGAAGATTCGGGTACTCACCACCGCAGCGGCAGCGCTCCTCGTTCTGGCCGGCTGCTCCGACTCAACGGGCGCCGGCGACACGTCCCCGACACCCGACCAGGCGACCACCGAGTCCGCAGACCCGTCCGAGTCCGCCAGCGCGAGCGCCGAACCAACCGAAGAGCCAACGCCTGAACCCGCGGATCCCGAGTACTTCACCGTGATGTCCGGCGGCGATATCCTGCTCCACCTGTCGGTCAACGAATCGGCCCGCATCCAGGGCGAGACGTACGACTACCTGCCGCTTTACGAGGGCATCCAGCCATTTATCGACGACGCCGACGTGGCGATTTGCGCACTCGAGGTCCCGATCGTTGGTCACGATCAGATGCCCTCGAACTACCCGAACTTCGGCGCGCCGTGGGATCTGGCGCAATCGCTGGCTGACATCGGCTACGACGGCTGCGCGGTGGCAACCAACCACACGATGGATCGCGGATTCGGTGGCGTGGACACGACCATCCAGGCACTCACTGATGCGGGGCTGGGCTGGGCCGGCTCGGCCCGCACCGAGGGCGAAGCCGACGAGATCCAGTTCTACAACATTGAGGGCGAGGAACAGAGCGTCTCGATCGCGCACATTTCCGCCACGACCCTCACAAACGGCATCCCCATCCCCGCCGACCACCCCTATTCGTGGAACGTCGTGGGAGACCTCGGCCAACCGGTCGACACCATCATCGACGACGCGAAGAAGGCTCGCAAGCGCGGCGCCGATATCGTCGTCGTCTCTATGCACTGGGGAACCGAATACGTCAACGACCCGATCCCCGAGCAGATCGACATCGCTCAACAGCTCGCGGAGTCTGGCGAGGTGGACCTCGTGTTCGGCAATCATTCGCACGTCCCCCAGCCGCTCGACCTCATTCCGGGTGGTCCGAACGGCGAGGGGATGTGGGTGGTCTACTCGATGGGCAACCAGATTTCTGGCCAGACCGTTCAAAATCACGGCCCGCGCGTGACGACGGGCCTGATCACCACCGCCACGATCGAGGTTCGCGGCGAAAACGACGCGTCTATCACCGACTTTGACTTCACCGTCGTCACCCAAGATCGCGCCGCGGGCGAGCGCCTGCGCCTCCTAACCCCGCTCATGAACGGCGACTATCCGGAGGGCCTGGCGCTCAGTCAGTACGACATCAACTCCCGCGCCGATGCGACGTATCCCGTCATGTCGGGCTCCGGTGAGGAACGCACCGAGGCGCCCGAGGACACGGGGGCAACACTCACGATCACCCGCGAGTAGCGCTAGTCGCGGCCGGTGAGCTGCCAGGCGTCCTCGTCGTCGTCGGATTCGTAGTCGCCCTCGTCGTAATCGAGCGGATCCTCGGCGTAGCGATCCGTGGACAGCACCGCCGTGCGCTCGTCGAGGTCATCCTCGTCGACGTCCACCCCCGCGCCCGCCTCGGAGTGGGCATAGGGCCGCGACTCGCCGTCGGGGGCGCGCGCTATATCGACGTCGCCGAAGTCGGCGTCGTAGGGATCGTCGTCGGAACTGGCATGCAGCGTATCGGTCTCGCCCTTGATGTATGCCACGACGTCGTCGAGCTGTTCGGGCGTGACGAGCACGTCGCGCGCCTTCGACCCCTCGGACGGGCCAACGATTTCGCGGGATTCGAGCAGATCCATCATTCGGCCGGCCTTGGCGAAGCCGATGCGTAGCTTGCGCTGGAGCATCGATGTGGAGCCGAACTGGGTTGTGACAACGAGCTCGGCGGCCTGCAGGAGGGTTTCGAGATCGTCGCCGATGTCGTCGTCGATAACCTTCTTCTCGGCCTTCGGGATGACGTCGTCGCGGTAGACGGGCTGCATCTGTTCTTTGACGTGCGCGACGATCTGCGCGATCTCGTGCTCGGTCACCCACGCGCCCTGCACGCGGACCGGATTGGCCGCCCCCATTGGGTGGAACAGCGCGTCGCCCATGCCGATGAGCTTCTCCGCGCCGACGTTATCGAGGATGACTCGCGAATCCTGGTTTGACGAGGTCATGAATGCTAGGCGCGAGGGAATGTTCGACTTGATCAGGCCGGTCACCACGTCCACGGACGGGCGCTGCGTGGCAAGCACAAGGTGGATGCCAGCCGCGCGCGCAAGTTGGGTGATGCGCTGAATCGACGCTTCGACGTCCTTCGGCGCGACCATCATGAGGTCCGCCAACTCGTCGACGACAACGAGCAGGTACGGGTAGGGCTGCAGCGTGCGTTCGGAGCCGGCCGGGGTGGTGAGCTTGCCGGAGCGGATCGCGTCGTTGAAATCGTCGATCTGTTTGTATCCGTAGTTCGCGAAGTCCGCGTAGCGCTGGTCCATCTCGCGCACCACCCAGTCCAGCGCCTCGGCGGCCTTGCGCGGATCGGTGATAATCGGCGTGACTAGGTGCGGGATGCCCGCGTAGATCGTGAGCTCCACGCGCTTGGGGTCCACAAGAACCATCCGCACCTCTTCGGGTGTGGCGCGCATGAGAATCGACGTCAGCATCGAGTTGATAAACGAAGACTTACCGGAGCCGGTGGCACCCGCGACGAGCATGTGCGGCATCTTCGCAAGGTTCGCCACGACGTGCTTTCCAGCCACCGATTTTCCAACGGCGACGACGAGCGGGTGCGTCTGCTTGCGGGCCACGGGCGAGCGCAAAACGTCGCCCACCATGACCGTTTCGCGATCCGTATTCGGGATCTCGATGCCGATCGCGGACTTGCCAGGGATGGGCGAAAGGATGCGCACGTCCGCCGTCGCCACGGCATAGGCGATGTTCTTTTCAAGCGAGCTAACGCGATCGACCTTGACGCCCTGGCCGAGCTCAACCTCGTACTGGGTGACCGTGGGGCCGCGGGTAAAGCCCACGACCTCGGCCTCAACGCCGAAGTCCCGGAAGACCTTGTTCAGGACGTCGACGACGTGTTCGTTCGCCTCCGAGTGCTCGACGGCCGGCGTGCCCTCCTCGAGGAGGTCACTCGGCGGGAGCGTGTAGGTGATGTTTGACGACAGCTCGAGCTGTTCCACGCGCGGCGGGAGCGGTTCGGGCTTGGGAGTCTTCCTCGCCTCGGACTCCGCCTTGGCCTTCGCGGCCTTGGCGGCCTTGGCTGCGGCTGGACTCTGGGCGTCTGTGGCTTGGGCGTCCGGATTTCCTGCGGTGTTGTCTGCGGCGGGCAGGGCCTGGGTCGCGTCGTCGGGCTTTCCTCGGCGCACGCGCGATTGACGGGCGGGCTTCGCGGGTTCGTCCATCACCTCGGTGGCCGCGATCTCGGCCCGCTCAGCTTCGAGGCGCTCGGCGCGGAGCTCGCGGCGTTTCTTGAACCAGTCGATGATGTCGCGCACCGACGTATCGGTGGAGAAGAGCATGGCATAGATGCCGAGCAGAATCAGGAGCGGAACGGCTCCCCACTCGGACACGAGCGCGGTCAGCCCGCCGCCGGAGAGCCATCCGAGAATACCGCCCGCGTCTTCAACCGCCGCAAAGGACGTGGTGGGGCTCGGTTGCCCCAGTGCAATGTGGAGGATGCCCGTGATGGCGACAGTCAGGAGGGCGAGCCCGATGACGAAGCGCTGATTGGTCGAGCCAATGGACTGGCGGAACAGTTTGATTGCCACGCCCACGAACATGAGTGGCACGAAGACTGACAGCGCGCCGACGGGGCCGGCGGTGGCGTGGTGGATGGCATCGCCCAGGAGACCAGAGAGCCCGAACCACTCGCGCAGTGCGACGACGATCGCGAGCGCAACCATGATGAACGCGAGGCCCTCGTGTGATCGGGGTGCCTCGCTCTGGCCACGCTTCGATTCTTGGCGCGGGGTCTGTGGTTTCGTTGCTTTCTTGCTACGAGCCATGTCTCCTCTTCCGTGGGCAAAATCCAATTTCAGCCTAGTGCCCGCACGCAAACGGGTGCGAACCAACGCGCCGGGCTGGGAAAATTGTGACCTGTCAACATGGGAGATAATCCACTAGACTGAGTGCATGACAATTTCCGTAAGTGTTCCAAATGACCTGTTCAAAGCCGCGGTTGAAGCGTATGACGGCGATGTCGCCGTCGTCGAATGGGATCTCAACTCCCCCGCTCCGCAGGAATCCATCGACCTCGTCCTCCTGCCACTGATTAGTGACAAGCCGGACCTGTCCAATCTCAACTCGGTGGAGACCCGCCTCGTTCAGGCATCGTCGATTGGCTACGAGCACGTCATGCCGCACATCGGCGACAAGGCGCTTGCCAACGCGGCGACCGTGCACGAGACGTCGACCTCCGAGCTGACCCTCGCACTCATTCTTGCGCAGTTGCGTGGCATGCAGCGGATCGTCCGCTCGCAGGATGAGGGCGTGTGGGACACGTTCACCGCGCCCGGCCTCGCGGACAAGAAGGTCCTCCTCATCGGATACGGCGGCATCGGAAAGGCGATTGCGCAGCGCCTGCTCCCCTTCGAGGTTGAGCTGTACCGCGTCGCCTCCACGCACCGCGAGGACGAGCAGGGCACCATCTATGGCACGGACGAAGTCAAGGGCCTGCTGCCCGAGATGGACGTCGTTATTCTGATTATTCCCGGCAACGAGACGACGAATGGCATGGTCGACGACGAGTTCCTCTCCCTCATGAAGGACGGCTCGCTCATCGTCAACATGGCCCGCGGTACCGTGGCGGATACCGACGCGCTCGTCAAGCATGCGGACCGGCTGAAAGTGGCGCTCGACGTCGTCGACCCTGAACCGCTACCCGAGGGCCACCCGCTGTACTCGCATCCAAACGTCCTGTTCAGCGCCCACATGGGCGGCTACTCGGACGCGCTGTGGCCGCGCCTGCGCGCGCTCATCCACCGCCAGATCGACGCGCTGTCAGAAGAGCGCGATCCGGAGAACATCGTCAACTAGCCGGCGAACCGCCGCCCCCGCTCGCACCCGCCGGCCCGGCGCGAGCTCGCGGTGGCTCGGCCTCGTCTGCATCCGGCATCCTGGCCTCGTTGGCTACCTGAAGCCGGCCGCACCTAGGCCTCCGATGCCTAGGCGGCGTACCAAACGGGTCAGCGCAAGCTACGCGGCGCACCAAACGGGTCAGCGCGAGCTATGCGGCGTACCAAACGGGTTCGCAGCCACCTCGAAAGGTACGCCCTCCTCCGATTGGTGCTCCGCCTAGCGAAAAGCAACCCGAATAGTACGCCGTCCGTCGCCTAGGAAACCCGAGGGCCCGGCGTCGTACCTCGTCTGGCGGAAATCAACCCGAACAGTACGCCGCCTGGCAACCACGGACCAATCCCTAACGCCCGCTAGCAGCTAGGCAACCCGAAAGGTACGCCGCCCAGCAAATAACGACGACGATCGACCCCGCCAAAGCCCGCAACACAGGAGCCACGCACTAGGCGGCGCACCAAACGGGTCAGCGCAAGCTACGCGGCGTACCAAACGGGTCAGCGCGAGCTAGGCGGCGTACCAAACGGGTCAGCGCGAGCTACGCGGCGCACCAAACGGGTTCGCAGCCCCCTCGAAAGGTACGCCCTCCTCCGATTGGTGCTCCGCCTAGCGAAAAGCAACCCGAACAGTACGCCGTCCGTCGCCTAGGAAACCCGAGGGCCCGGCGTCGTACCTCGTCTGGCGGAAATCAACCCGAACAGTACGCCGCCTGGCAACCACGGACCAATCCCTAACGCCCGCTAGCA